>CAZUSN010000044.1:0-10247 GCA_964623035.1 uncultured Dehalococcoidaceae bacterium
GCAGCTTCGGCATCGGGCACTGCCACCCGCACCAGCTCACAGTCGCACTCCTCAAGCTCTCTAATCTGGGCGATAGTTGCTTTCACATCACGGGTATCGGTCTTGGTCATCGACTGCACCACAATCGGGGCGCCACCCCCGATGGTCACCCTGCCGATTTGAATTGGTTTACTGATTCGTCTTGGTTTCATGGCATCAAGCTCCTACCGCTGACAAGGCGGATGATATCCTGAAAAGTAATGGCTACAAGAAAGGCAATTAACATGGCAAAGCCAATCATATGTATAAACCCTTCTACCCTAGCGGGCACGCGCTTGCTCCGGCGCACCCACTCCAGAAGGACAAAGGCAATCCTTCCCCCATCTAAAGCAGGTAACGGGAGAATATTGATAATCGCCAGATTTATACTGAGAAAAGCGGCAAACTCCAGCAGCGGGCTGAGTCCGGCTTTAGCAAATTCGCCGGTCAACAGGAAGATGCCTACCGGTCCGGCGAACACTGCCGGGGCAGCGCCGATAAACATACTGATGATAGAGTTCTTAAACAGCACAAAAGTTTCGATACATTCACCGACACCCATTGGTATCGCCTGCCAGAAGGGATAATGCTGCCTGACAACAGTCGGCGATAAGGTCCGCACGGCAACACCAATTGCCCCCTGACCCTCTGGAGGTCGCCACCTCGGTATCAGCTGAACCTCCTCAGTAGATAAGTCCTCAAGCTTCACCAGGAGCAAAATCTCCCTGCCCAGATTGAGTTGAATATAGCGTTGCAGGTCGCCAATGTTGTATACCGGCTTTCCCTCCACGCTGATAATGACATCCCCGGGGGCAATGCCAGCTCTCGACGCCGGAGAATCAGAAGCTACTTCTTCCACCAATACCTGCCCCGAAACGACATCATGGGGCACCATGAAAGCCACCGAAAACAGGAGAAGCGGGAGCAGGAAATTCATCAGCGAACCGGAACTGAGCGCCAAAATTCTGGTGCCAATGCTCTTGCTGGCTAAACTACCGGGCACATTTGGGTCTTCCTCGCCAGCCATTTTGACAAAGCCGCCCAACGGTATCACATTAAGCGAATACCTTGTTTCACCTCGCTTTATCGATACCAAGCGCGGTGGAAAGCCAACGCCAACTTCCTCCACCCTCACCCCAGAAGCCTTGGCGGTAACAAAGTGCCCGACCTCATGGGCCAGAATCAGCACCACCAGAATGCCGAGAAAAGACACTATCGTTATTAACATCAATCGTCTCCGTTAACCAGCTTCAGAATCTCCTCCCTGGCCCAGACATCAGCCGCCAGAATTTCCTCTATGCTCGGTCGGGCAATAGCCTGATGCTGCTCCAGCGTCCGCTCGATAAAAGAAGCGATATCGGTGAACCTGATGCGCTGCGAGAGGAAAAGCTCAACAGCTACTTCATCGGCAGCACAGAGCACCGCGGGATAGGTTCCCCCTTTTTTCCCTGCCTCAATCGCCAGCCTCAGACAGGGAAAGGTATCAAAGTCAGGCGGTTCAAAGGTCAGGTGATTGACCTCATCCCAGTTGACCCGCGGAAGCCGGGGGTTGGGCAGGCGGTCGGGATAAGTTAGAGCATACTGAATGGGCAGGCGCATATCAGGATAACTCAGTTGGGCTTTAATGGAGCCATCAACAAACTCAACCATGGAATGGACCATGCTCTGGGGATGAATGAGAATTTTGACGCGCTCAAAAGGCATATCAAAGAGCCAGTGAGCTTCAATCACCTCCAGCCCTTTGTTCATCAGGGTCGCTGAGTCGATGGTGACCTTTTTCCCCATCTGCCAGGAAGGGTGCTTCAGTGCTTGGGCTACGGTTACCTTTTTAAGTTGCGCTGCCGAATAATCACGGAAAGGTCCTCCAGAGGCGGTCAAAATAAGCTGAATCGCTTTTTGCCTCTCACCACAGAGGCATTGCCAGATGGCGCTGTGCTCACTATCAACAGGTAGAATTTGCGCCCCGCTGAGCTTTGCTTCTTTAATGATAATCTCGCCCGCCATAACCAGCGATTCTTTATTAGCTAGAGCAATATTTTTGCCTGCCTTTACCGCCGCCAGTGTTGGGGTTAGCCCTGCCTTCCCCGAAGTAGCCATAACCACGGCGTCCACCTCTGGATGAGCTGCCATAGCCTCCAGCGACAAGAATTCATACTTGACCTCAGTGAGTCGGGCAAGTGTTTTCTCATCTTCAGGATTATCTGGTGAATAGCAGACAAAATCCGGCTTGAATTCATTAATCTGTTCAGCCAGCAAAGCAATATTCTTCCCGGCTGCCAGCCCTATAATGTGAAAGCGACCTGGCAAAGCGCGGACGACATCAAGGGTTTGCTGACCAATGGAACCAGTTGAACCCAGCACTGCCAATCGCTTCACGGAATTGCCCATAACACTATTATCTTACAACAAATATGTTCCTGAATGTAATCCAGAGCTTATGGAGACAGTGTTAAGAGCAAAGCCACACTTGGAAAGAGAAACGATTGGGTAAAAGCAAATATACTCATTCCCGGATATTGACAACTGTCATACACAGACCTAAGATAAGTGCATCAGTCAATATACCGGGTTCCTGGTCAGAACCACCAAGATAGTAAGCAATGAAAGACTTTATCTTCTATACGATTGCCGCTAATATCATTGCCCTGATTGCGTCTCTCGCTGGGGCAAGCCTTGCTGTGATTATAATGTCGGCTTTACTGATTCCCCCGATTCTTCTTATCATCATCAGAATCATCCGCCAGTAGGTTGCTTGCTTTTAGATTCATAAACTGGCACTACTTCCCTCCAGCTCTGAATCCTCCGGCTCCTCTTTCGAGTTAGCATCAAAAAGTTCCGGAAGTTCAAAGACACGAGCATCCTTTCCAGCATAGGAGTAACCCGGCCATGAGTTGTGGAATTCTTTCTCCACACCACAGAACTTGCAAACACCCCGACTCGTCGGTCCCTGGGCGCTCTCTATTATCCAGTAATGCCGGCATTCGTTCTCTTTTGACGGCTTCATATTTACGTCTTTTAGCCTATCCCTCATCAAGCTTCTCCTCACCTTTTCAACAAAATTATTTTAGGTCAGGCGCTAGCCCCTGTATGTGACTTTTGTCTCATTGTATATATAACGGTATATATAACGAAAAGTTACCGGTAAAGATAGCAAACAGAACACAGCGAAAAACTAAATAACGGGGCTATTTAGAGACTTAAGTTGCTCCTATTTATCTTCAAGAATTATCTCAAAAGGACAGCTTATGGCTCCAGCAGGACAAACTGCTTCGCACCAGGTACACCAATCGCACTCTATCGTTTCGAGAACAGCGACAACATTATTTACCAGCACCAAACCCTTGCAGGTGCACACACTAATACATAACCCGCAACCATTACACTTTTCCTGGTCTACGACCGGCATTTCAGCCATCTCTTTTGGTCTCCATCCATACATACCTTAAAATATAAGCTGCCTAGCTGTCTACGACTTTTGTCTCAATCAAGCACTCCTGCCCTCTCCTTAAGAGCCTCTTTATCCGTAATGATAATGCGATTTCGCTCCAGTCTGACCGTTCCTTCCTCTTCTAGAGCTTTAAGTGACCTGCCCACCATCTCCCGAGCTGTGCCTGCCATCGCCGCCATCTCCTGCTGCGTGAGCCTTGGCTTTTGCCCTTTTTTGTCCTCAGCATACTCAAGGAGTATCTTAGCCACCCTGCCGGTAACGTGCCGGAAAGACAGGTCCTCCACCAGCGAAACTAAATGCCCGACCATCTGAGATAAAACCCTGATTACATTTATGGCTACCTTTGGATAATTCCCGAGAACAGCCTCCAGGTCACTCTTTTTTACCCCATAAAGGACAACCGGCCCCATAGCTTCAGCACTGGCCAGGTTCTGTCCATCATAGAAGATAGAGACATCATTAAAGGATTCGCCGGGACGCCTGAGGTAAAGTATTTGCTCTTTACCATCAGCCGAAGTCTTGAACACCTTCACCACACCGGAGACAACAAAATATAGTGCCTCAGCCGGCTCACCCTCAAAGAGGATTATCTCACCCTTCGCCGCTGTCTTCTCAAAGATGAGCTTACTGATTGATTCAAGTTCAATAGGGCTCAGGCCAGCAAAATAAGCCAGAGACTTTAAGAACTCTATTTGTACCGTCATATCGCCTAGGATTATATCAGCTTCCCTCTCATTCCGTAAAGTAGAAAAACATGAGATTGTTTTTTAACCTCACCCCCTTTATCCCCCTCTTTAAGTAGTAAGGAGAGGGGGAAAGAAATTTTAGAGAGGGGATAGGTTGCTAAACAATCTCCTTCTGGAAGGAATAGCCAACTCCAGGCTCAGTGACAATGTACTTGGGCAAGGCTGGCTCCGGTTCTATCTTCCGACGCAGGTGTGAAATGTAGATACGCACATAATCAAGGTCATCAACATACTCCCAACCCCATACTTTTTCCAGAAGTTGCCGGTGAGTCAGAATACGGCCAGCATTCTCCAGCAGGATGGCTAACAGGCGAAATTCTATCGGGGTCAATTTCACCCTCTCACCGTCGACTACAACCTTGCGCTCCGTAAGGTTAATGGTGAGGAAACCATCACTATAGATAATTGCCCTTTCCTTATCATCGAGATAAGAAGGCAATTCAGCACGGCGTAAGGCTGCCCGCACCCTTGCCACCAGTTCCCTGTTTCCTACCGGTTTAAGAAGATAGTCATCTGCCCCATAGTCAAGTCCACGCACCACATCATCTTCCGTCTTACGGTTACCAGTGAGCATGATAATCGGTATCGTTGGGGAGATGTCACGAATACGGCTACAGGTCTGCCAGCCGTCTATCCCGGGCATAACCACATCCAGAAGCACCAAGTCTGGCTTCTGGGCAAATAGAAGCCGCAGAGCTTCCTGACCGTTGTTAGCCTTAAGTACCTCGTATCCTTTGTCAGTAAGGACCTGAGTAACCAGTCGAACCAGGGAAGGGTCATCATCGACAACAAGGATTTTCTTTGCCATTGTTCCTCACCTTGAGTTTTTTGATTTTGTGTTGCAGCATCTGGCTGATCATCTCCGGTAACTCACGAGTGTTGATAGGTTTGGGTAAGTAGGCACTACAACCGGCGGCAATAAACCTCTCTTTATCCCCCTTCATGGCATAGGCAGTAAGGGCAATGATGGGGGTATCACGGAAAACTGGCATCTGTCTGAGCCTCTCCGTCACCTCAAGCCCACTCATCTTGGGTAGCTGTATATCCATGACAATGAGGTCTGGTTGCTCCCGGGTGGCTACATCTAGTGCCTCTTCGCCATCAATCGCTTTGAGCAAGGTGTAGTTTTTGGCTCCAAGGAGCATCTCAATCAGCTTCATATTTTGCTCGTTATCTTCAACGATCAGTATCTTCTCTTTCAGCGTCCTTTCCCTCCTTAAGATAGCTATTCTCCGGCTTTCTCCGATTTGACTGACCAGTAGCCGCCAGAGGCAGGGTAAAGCTAAAACGGCTGCCTTTCCCATATTCGCTCTCCACCCATATCCGCCCTCCATGCTTCTCTATAATCTGCCTAGCTATTGTCAACCCAAGCCCCGTGCCACTTGCCTCACGGGGCAAGGGACTTTCTAACTGAGTAAAAGGCTCAAAGAGTATCTCCTGTTCCTCTTTCTTGATGCCGATACCATTATCAATGACACTCACCCGACACCATCCATCCTCCCTCACCGCCTCCACCTGCAACCTGCCCCCATCAGGTGTAAACTTCGTCGAATTACCCAGCAAATTGAGCAGCACCTGCCTGACTTTCGCTTTATCAGCACGCACCAGCGGTAACCCCTTCTCTACTTTAACTTCTAAACTCTGCTTCCTCTTGGCTATCAGAGGCATCATTTCATCTCTCAGCGATTCAATGACATCAGGCAGAGCAAAATTCCTCAGCTTCAGTTCCATCTTGCCCGACTCTATCTTGGACAGGTCCAGAATATCGTTAATCAAGCTCAGCAGATGATGCCCTCCACTCAGAATATCGCTGAGACACTGCTTTTGCTCTCCATTGACCTCACCAGCCACCCCGTCCAGCATCAATTCAGAAAAGCCGATAATGACATTGAGCGGAGTACGCAATTCGTGGGACATATGGGCCAGAAACTCGGACTTGGCTTTGCTTGCCACTTCCAGCTCTCTGCTCTTCTCCATCAGCTCCTGCCTTTGAGCTATCAGTTCTTCGCTCTGTGATTGAAGCTCCTCATTCTGGGCATCCAGTTGTTCGTTCTTCTCCTGAAGCTCTTTTCCTGACCGCTCCAATGCCTCCATCATGTCGTTAATCGTGCCGGCTAATTTTGACACTTCATCCTTTCCTGGCATCGAGACCCGCGCCGATAGGTCACTTTTTTCCCCGATACCGCTAACACTCTTGCTGAGGCGAGTTAGCCGGGACAAGACCTGTTTTTCCAAAAGTGCCGTGTTTACCACCCCGAACACCACCCCAACCGTCACTATCGACAATATCAGATAAGAAAGGCTGACCTGACCATGATGGTAGATATCTCTGGGCATATCCACCCTCAGTACCAGACCAGGCTTCCCGTAAATGTCCCTGAGCAGGGCATAGCCGGCGACGTACTTTGCATCCAGAGGTCGAACAAGAATCGCTGCCTCTTCAGACAAGGTTAAGCTTGCGGTCTGGAAATCGGAAGGCATTTGCCTATCATCAACTCGATAGACAGCGAGAGATAAATGCGTTACTTCAGCCAGACGCTCAATCTCGGAAGCGTCAAGGTAACGTCCCATTAGCAACGCTCCACGAATAGGACCTTCATCTCGGCTGGTCAGGATTGGCTGTGAAGCAATGTACACAGGGCCTTCGGGAAGAAGAATAATTCCGGCAACGCTACTCTCTTCGTCAGGGTGACGCAGAAGCAAGCCACTGGTCAAAAGGTGCTCCTGTAAACTCGATGGAACGGGTGTTTCCTTTTCATGATATAAATCAAAAGCCTTGCCGAAAACCATCCGACCGGTGCTGTCCATAAACAGCATAAAATTGAGCTCTAAATTGATAAAAGTCCCGTCAATGAGGTTCGAAGCGATATATGAGGTGTTGGCATCTTCGATGAAGTTATAAGTATCATCCCATGATGCCCAATCGCCAACTGTAGCCTCCAGAGAAGATAGCTCAGTGGACAGCGCACTCAGCACCCGTTCCACATTCTGCCGGACATTACGCTCTTCAAGTTCGGCAAAGCTGTCCAGCAAGATACTCTGTGAGACGAAATACAAAATCACGATCAGGCTGATGAACGTCACTCCGATGATAATCAGCGTTTTCTTACGTATCGTCATGTCTTAAGCTCTCCAGTGATTCCCGCCGCGAAGACGAAACCCAGAGAAAAAAGTTTGAGCACATTTGTCTTTTGCGTTAGCTCTTCCCCGGGCAAAACTGTTTTTTGCGCCATCTTCTCATCCTCCTCAGCCTATGCTTCTATTTAGACCTAACCTTCTTGTATATCTTCGCCTTGCTATCGAGACATTCCAGCTTCTCACACACATTATCAGTCAGCGTTTCCACCTCCCCCAGAATCAGATAGCCGGGGATAGCCAGTGAATCGTATAACATACCCAGCACTCTCTCCTGAAGTTGCCTCTGAAAATAGATCAGGACATTGCAGCAAAATATGCAGTCCAACTCCAGCAGAGAACGATGGATAATTGAAGTCAGGTCAAAAGGGGAAAAATTGACCATCCGCCGGATATCAGGTCTGACCTCATAGAGCTCACCATGACGAATGAAATACCTTTCCAGAATTGAGCGGGGTACACTCTCTACTTCACTTGGTGAATAAAGACCGGAATGAACCTGTTGCAGAGCCTCCCGACTAATATCGGTAGCATAGATGGCGATATCAAAATCTTTCCGCTGGCGACCCAGAAACTCGGCGAGCAAGATGGCGATAGAGTATGGTTCTTCACCCCGAGCGCAGGCGGTGCTCCAGAACTTCAAGCTCCGCTCGCCCCGGGATTTTTTACCTGCAGTCAGCTCAGGTAACACCAGCTTTTCTACTTGTTCAAAAGTATACGGGCTGCGGAAGAAGCTGCTTGCTTTTATGGTGAGATACTCAGCGAATTTGTGATACTCTTCAGGGTGAGCATCTAGAAATCGCATATAGTCTAGGTATGTTCCTACGCCGGTAGCCAGAAGCCTTCTTTCGAGGCGGCGGATTATGGTTCCGCGCTTATAGTCACGGAAATCATATCCCCCGTCCCGATAAACCTTTTCCAGGAGGATGTCAAGGATAGCCGCTTCATGCTCGGTAACCTTGCTCTCCATATCAGGTGCTACACCCCTATTTACCTGTATGCCAATTGTATTATATTGGCAGATATTTTGTCAATAGGCACTTTAAGCATCCTGGTATAGCGACCAGAGCAAGGGCAGATTACTGGACATGACAGAGGGCAAAAAATAAGACAGAGAAACTCTGAGCAGCAAGACAGGCTACAAGATAGGCTCAACCCTTTAAATATTTTTGGACAGCGCGCTGCAAAAGGAAAACGGCAATATCATCCCGGCGATATCTTCTCTCACCCCGAGGACCGATGCGATATGCCTTTATTATTTTCCGGTCGCTCCATCGCCTCACAGTACCGGAAGGCACATTGAGAAGACGGGCTACCTCACCCGTAGTCAACATATTGCTTATCTGTTCATAATGGGTCATCTTTTCACCATCCTCCCCGGCAAACAGTCTCAGGCTCAACCTCACTACCAAACCAATGAATGAATATTGCGTTCGGGGGAGCGTCTTTCAGGATACTCATCTTCACTTCTTCATATTGACCCTGATATTCAGGTATTTGCTCTCCTTCTGCGTCAAAGACCATAACCATATCATTCTTAAGCCTGACAATTGTTTTAATCATGTTGCTCTCCTCCGGCTTCTTGCTTCTCTATTTCCATCATAAGCACCCGGGATTAATTTCTCATAAAAGCTGCCTTTAAAATCTGTTAAAATTATTCATTTGGGTCTTGCTGGCTGATTTTCCTGAGCTACCTGGCTTTGTGTTATACTAATTAAGAACTACCCAGCTTGGTGGAGTGGTTTATCGCTTTAATTCTTGGAGAGTCACATGAGTAAGCTCATCGACCGGTTAAATCAAGCGACTAAAGCCCTGCCCAAACCTATCGGCTTTGGCAAAGCACTGCCAACATCAACGAAGCCAAAAATGCCGCTCATTGTCCATTTATCGCAGGTGAAGGAGGCGGGACGCCTAGCTGATTACCTTAAAGGTGCCGATGCCTTGCTTTTCACCCAAACGGACAAAAGAGCTAAAGACCTCCAGACCCTTGCCCAATCTGTCCCTGATATTCCCTGGGGCTTGTGGTTGGCAGATATCAGCGATGGCATAAAACCGATAGTAGAAGCTGGTGGCGACTTCGTCGTTTTTCCAGTAAGCTCAAAATTAACCATGCCTGAGGAAGATAAAACGGGTAAGATTTTGCAGGTGGAAGCATCTTTGAGTGAAGGTTTACTCAGGGCAGCTAATGAATTGCCGGTAGATGCCGTGCTTCTGGCTGGTGAATCGGAAGAATCTCCGCTTACCTGGCAGCACCTTATGCTCTTTCAGCGCTTTGCCGACCTCCTGACCAAACCTCTGTTAGTCTCTGTCCCGTTAAGCGTGACCGCTGAGGAGCTTCAGATTCTCTGGAAAACTGGGGTGGATGGTGTGGTAGTCACCATGGGCATGGGGCAGCCAGGGGAGAAATTAAAAGAGCTATGCCAGACTATGGCTCAATTGACCTTCCCCACGCGCCAACAGAAAAAGATAGAGGCTTTGCTGCCCCGTATTAGTGAGGAAAGCGTCACGGTGACCGAAACCGAAGAAGAGGAGGAAGAAGAATAGCTTTATCGCCCAAGCAGGTCTGATGAATTTGTTCGACTTCACTGGCAGGACTGGGTCAACTGCCATGATTTGCCTTCGGTAGTAATCGCTGGAGCAACCACCATCTCAACTTTGTGCATCTCTTTAATAGTAGTCACTCCGCAGACGCCCATAGCAGTACGGAGAGCCCCGACCAGATTCTGGCTGCCATCAGTGACTGAAGTTGGACCGAAGAGAATCTGTTCCAGAGTGCCGGTGCTGCCCACCTTTATCCTGGTTCCCCTCGGCAGTGCGGGATGGGGATGTGACATCCCCCAGTGATAACCCCGCCCGGGCGCCTCTTTAGCCTGCGCCAGAATGGAGCCCAACATCACGGC
>CAZUSN010000045.1:0-10013 GCA_964623035.1 uncultured Dehalococcoidaceae bacterium
CATCACCCTCTCCAGCTCTTCCTCGGGCATCTGACCGTGAGCAATGACTATCCGGGCTTCGGGCACCAGCGTCCGCAGTTTATCAGCTACAAAGGCGATGCTCTGCACCCGGTTGTGCACGAAGAAGACCTGACCGTTGCGCTCTAGCTCGCGAAGGATAGCTTCTCTGACCAACCTCTCATCATATTCAGCGACATAGGTCTTGATGGGCAGACGTTCTTCGGGAGGAGTCTCCATGGTGCTCATATCCCTCACCCCCACCAGAGACATGTGCAGGGTGCGGGGGATGGGGGTGGCGCTTAAGGTGAGGACATCCACCTCCCGCCTCATCTTTTTCAGGTACTCCTTATGGTTAACGCCAAAACGCTGCTCTTCATCAATAATCAACAGCCCCAAATCTTTGAAGGCAACGTCTTTTTGTAACAAGCGGTGGGTGCCAATGCAGATGTCCACCTTGCCGTTTGCCAGCCCTTCAAGTATCTCCCGCTGCTCCTTTGGCGACTTGAACCGACTTAACACCTCAACCCTTACCGGGAAAGCTCCCAACCTCTCCCGGAAAGTGGCATAGTGCTGCTGTGCCAGCACTGTGGTGGGCACCAGCACCGCCGCCTGCTTATTATCCATCACGGCTTTGAAGGCAGCACGCATGGCTACTTCCGTCTTGCCGTAGCCAACGTCGCCGCAGACGAGGCGGTCCATCGGCTTCGCTTTCTCCATATCCCCTTTTACCTGCTGCTGCGCCTTCATCTGGTCGGGGGTCTCCACATAGGGGAAAGCCCCCTCAAGCTCCTGCTGCCATAAAGTATCACGGGAAAAAGCAAAGCCGGGCAACACTTCACGGGCGGCATAGAGTGCCAGCAGCTCCTGAGCCAGGTCTTCGGCTGCCTCTTTTGCTCTCTGTTTGGTCCGTGTCCATTCCTGAGTGCCCAGCCGACTCAGCACCGGAGGCCGGTCGCCCGCCCCAATGTAGCGACTGACCCGGTCTATCTGGTCGGTGGGGACGTAGAGCTTGTCGCCGGCGGCATAGCGCAGCACCAGATATTCTTTTTCATTACCATTGGTGCTCAGCATGGTGACACCGCTGAATTTAGCCACACCGTGTTCCACATGCACCACATAGTCGCCGGGGGTTATCTCAAACAGAAGCTGGTGGTGGGGCACCGGCCGTTTTTTCACCAGTCGCCGTTGCTTGACAAAACCAAAGATTTCGGCATCGGTGAAGAGATAATTGTCATGATTCATCACCCAGCCCTCAGCCAGTGAACCCTGAACCAGCGTCAACGAGCCCGGGGCAGGCGGCTGTTTAACTTCCGTAAGCGGCGCCGCAATGATGTCTTCTTCAGCAAGCAATTCAGATAAACGACTAGCCTGATGGCTGACAATGATGAGTCTCTGCTTTTGTTTCAGAAGCTGCCTGATTTTCTCCAGAAAAGAGGGTAGCTGTCCAGCATAGCTGGGGGCAGCCGTGAAGTCTAATCGATGTGACTCTTCATCAAGGCTCCAGGCGGTGAGCACCAGACAGCGTCGCTCTTCAATCGCTGGTGCCAGCTCCTGCCAGGTGAAATAAGGACGTGGAAAATTATGCGGTAACTCCCCCTTCTTCGACTTCTCCAAGCGCAATTGCTCGGCTTCAGCATCCAGTTCCTCCATGGCTTGCGCCATGCTCCGGGGTTCATCAAGCACCAGAAGAGCATTTGGGGGCAGGTAATTCAGGAGGCTGTCCTGATTGAACAGCGAGGCATAAAACTGCATATCGCGTGGCTTCTGTCGCTCCAGCAGCATGGTTTTTTCCTGCTGGAATTGCTGTCTCACCTCGTCAGTGCAACCCGATAGGTCAATTTGATTCAGAACCCCCTCTAGCTCCGCCCTTTGATTCAGGAAGGGGGACAGCAGCTCTGTAGCTGGACTGATAGCCAGTGATGACACGGCTCTGGCTGAGCGCTGGCTTGCCGGGTCAAAGAGCCGGATACTATCCACTGTATTGCCGAAGAACTCAAGTCTCGCGGGCAGGTCGCTGGTAGGGGGATAAATATCAATGATGCCACCCCGGCGGCTGACCGTGCCCGGCATCTCCACCATGCTCTCCATGCGATAGCCCATAGTCTCCCATTGACTCAGCAAGTCCAATGGCTCAACCTCCATCCCCACCCTTACCGTGTGGCAAGTAGCCGCGAAATCATCATAAGGGGTCGTCTTGGTCATCAGCGCCGGGGCAGAGGCAACAATCAGCGGAGCTGCCGCATTTGGCTTATCTGTATCGCAATTAGCCAGTGCCGAAAGCACCTGGACTCGCTCCAGTTCCGTGCTAACATCAGAAGCAAGTCGCTCATAGGGTAAAGCGTCCGGCTCAGGGAAAAGTTTGACCTCCGAACCGGTCCAGTTCAAAAGTTGCTCATAGAGTTTTTTGCCAGTTTCCGGCTGTGCGGTAACGACGAGCATGGGCAGATGCCAGCGCCTGTGCAGCGCCGCGATAAGATAGGGTTTGGCAGCATCAAGCACCACGACACTGGTTTTCCTGTCTAATTTAGGCCAATCTTCCACCAGCCGGCGATAGGCTGGCATCTCCTCAATAAGCTGAAGTAATTTCGTTAAATCTAACGGCATATTTTCTTCCCCAAACACCTTTAGGGCTCGTCGAAACGACCAGCCCTCCTGAAAATTTTAGCATCAGGGGCTATAGGAACTCAACTTCCCTTTCCTGACAAGATATCTTAGAGCAGTATCCTTGTCCAATTCGTGCCAGACTGCTATAATGTGAAAAATTGCTTTGGTCGATAGAATGGGTGAAAATAAGAGGACTGATTCAAAATTGCCAATTCTGCCCTATCAGCGCATAGTGGTTAAATTTGGCACCAGCCTGCTCACCGGTGGCAGCGACCGGCTTGACCAAGAGACAATGTCAAAGCTCGTTGCCCAGGTGGCGCAACTGCATAAGCAGGGTCTGGAATTGATTATCGTCTCCTCGGGGGCTATGGCTGCCGGCAGACACAAACTGGGTTTAACCAAAAAGATAAGAGGCATCCCCTTCAAACAGGTGCTGTGTTCAGTGGGGCAAAGTCGTCTGATGAATGCTTACGAGCAACTGTTCAGCAAATATGATATTACTGTGGCTCAGGCTTTGTTGACCAAGGCTGACCTTTCCGACCGCGCTGGCTATCTCAATGCCCGCAATACTCTCCTCGCTCTGTTGCAGCTCAGGGTAGCCTGCATCGTCAATGAAAACGATGTGGTCGCTGTTGACGAGCTTGATGAAGCCAAGTTTGGCGATAATGATAATCTCTCAGCGATGGTCGCTAATCTGGTTGATGCTGACCTGCTTTTGCTGCTTACCGATACCGCTGGGCTGCACACCGCCGACCCGAGACGCGACCCGAAGGCGCGCCTTATTTCACAGATAGAGCGGATAGATGATGAAATTGAGCGCCTGGCAGATAAAGCCGGCAGACTCGGCATCGGAGGCATGGTCACTAAAATAGAGGCGGCGAAACTAGCTACTGCCTCTGGAGTAACCGTAGTTATCGCTGATGGCAGAGAGCCAGATATTATCCCAAGACTGGCTTCCGGTGAAAAAATTGGCACTCGCTTTTTGCCCACTACCAGCAAGCTTGAGAGCCGCAAACGCTGGATGCTCAGTGGTCTTTGTGTGCGGGGCAAGCTGGTGGTTGACCCTGGAGCTGCTCTGGCGCTGAAAAGGCAAAATCGAAGCTTGCTTGCCGCCGGCATCAAAGAAATCGAAGGCGAATTTGACCGTGGCGACCTTGTTGAAATCTATGATACTGAAGGCTCACATCTCGGTTGCGGTCTGGTCAACTACAGTTCCAGTGATGTCGCTCTTATTAAAGGGGCTCACTCTGGGAAAATCGCCATTCTGCTTGGCTTTGATTATGGGCCAGAAGTGGTGCACCGGGATAATTTGGCTGTGCTTTAGGAGGATAAAGTGAGTATAGGCAAACTCTACAAACTCAGTGATAACCAATTTGTGGCTGAAGTCAGTTACCAGTTCCACGATGACTCACCAACAAGTTGGTGGGGAGAGCTCACCCTAACCGACTATGTCCGCATTAAAGATAACGAAGGATATATCCTTGAGTTTGAGGATGCACGTAGGGGTAACTGTCGCCTGAGAAAGAGAGTCAATCGGGCGGTGACTGGCTTTCCAACCCGCTATGTCTATCAATTTAACGGCACCAGCACCCTGAAATAGAGGAAAGGATAAACCGGAGAACCCAAACTATGAAATCAGCGATTGCAGAGCTTGAGGCTAAAGGAAGAGCCGCCAAGGCGGCGGCTCATCGCCTGGCTTACCTTTCCACCGATGTCAAGAATAAAGCCTTACAGAATATCAGCCAAGACCTCCTCGCCAAGAAAGATGAAATACTGACCGCCAATAAGCTTGACTACAAGGAGGCTGAGGCATCCGGCATGAGCGCTGCCATGCTTGACCGCCTGATGTTGAATTCCAGCCGACTTGAGGCAATCGCCAAGGACGTGCTGACGGTGGTAGGTCTCCCCGACCCGGTTGGCGAAATATTTGATATGCGCACCATGCCCAACGGCTTGCAGATCGGCAAGAAACGGGTGCCACTGGGCGTCATTGGGGCTATCTATGAAAGCCGACCCAACGTCACTATTGACATCTCCGTCCTCTGTCTGAAATCAGGTAATGCGGTAATCTTGAGGGGTGGCAAAGAAACGATTCACTCCAATAGCGCCCTGGTCAAGGTTGTTCAGGACGCCTCGGTCAGCGCCGGAGTGCCTGAAGGCGCCGTGCAGTTTGTGGAAAATACTGACCGAGCTCTGGTCGACCATCTGCTTACCATGAGCCACATCATTGACCTGGTCATCCCGCGGGGTGGTGCCGGACTGATAAAATCCGTTGCCGAAAAGGCGCGTATGCCGGTGGTTACCGGCGGGATTGGCGTCTGCCACACCTATGTGGACAAAAGCGCTGACCTCAAGAAAGCGGTGGCTATCGCCTATAATGCCAAGGTGCAGCGCCCCACCGTGTGTAATGCCCTGGACACGCTCCTGGTTCACGCTGATATTGCCAAACGCTACCTGCCTTTGGTCGCTGCGGAATGGGCAAAGGCTGGAGTGGAAATGCACTGCGATGAGAGGGCGCTGGCTATCCTCAAACCTCATGCCGGTCTGAAGCTCAAGCCAGCGACAAACGAAGATTGGGGTAAAGAATTTCTGGCTCTGGTGGCGGCAATCAAGGTGGTTGATTCTTTAGACGAGGCGCTGGAGCACATTGAGCGCTATGGCTCAGGGCACTCTGAGGCGATTGTTACTGAGGAATATCAGGTCGCCATGCGCTTTCTGAATGAGGTAGATGCCGCCTGCGTCTATGTGAACGCCAGCACCAGGTTTACTGACGGGGGTCAGTTCGGCTTGGGGGCTGAGGTTGGCATCAGCACTCAGAAACTACATGCCCGCGGTCCGTTAGGGCTAAAAGAACTGACCACTTACAAATGGATTATCTTTGGCAGCGGGCAAGTAAGAGCCTAAAGCTCGCTTCTAGTTTCGCGCCAAGATGCTTTGCTGGATTTGAAAAAGTTGCTTGATGCCTTTTTCCGCTAAAGCAAGCAACTCATCAACGGTTGATTTGGAGAAGGGTTTGCCCTCTGCCGTCCCCTGAATCTCAACGAACTCACCCTTGCTGGTCATGACCACGTTAAAATCAACGGCAGCGTTGCCGTCCTCATCATAGCAAAGGTCTAAGAGCATATTGCCGTGCACAATGCCAACACTGGTCGCAGCAACTGCGCTCTTCAGCGGCGCCGATGATACCACCCCCATATTCGTCAGGGTGTGAAAGGCTTGATTCAGAGCAACGTAGGCACCGGTAACAGCCGCGGTTCTGGTGCCACCATCCGCCTGAATGACATCACAGTCAACAATCAATGTCCTCTCCCCCAGTGTCTTGAGGTCAGTCACTGCCCGAAGGGAACGCCCGATGAAACGCTGAATTTCCTGATTCCTACCGCCGGCTCTGCCCAGCACTGAATCGCGAGGGGTGCGGGTAACCGTCGCCCGGGGTATCATGGCATATTCCGCAGTAATCCAGCCAGTGCCGCTCCCCTTGAGGAAGTTGGGCACTCTATCCTCGGTACTTACCGAACAAATCACCCGGGTTTTGCCCAGCTCAATCAGTGCCGAGCCCTCGGCAAAGTCAAGAAACCCGGGGACTATTTTCACCGGTCGCAGCTCATCATAGGCACGCCCATCAGCTCTTTTCACCTTAAAACTCCTATCCTGTAAATGACCTGTCAGAGTATAGCATTGATAGGTGATAATGGCAATTCAATCAAGAGGCGCTCTGTGCTTATTATCTTTAGATAATCTTGACAGACTACGGTCAATGTGGTAGAAATCGAGCATATATAAGGAACTAATAAGTTATTGGGGAACTGGAGAATAAGCTGCTGAAAAAAGACGTTCTTAAATTGCTGATAAGTATTATCGCCTGCCAGTGTGCCGGACTTATTGGCTCCATATTTACCATGAAGGCAATCCCAACATGGTACGCTACTCTCCAGAAGCCTGCTTTTACCCCACCCAACTGGTTATTCGCCCCTGCCTGGGTCACTCTTTATTTGCTTATGGGAATATCGGCGTTTCTCATCTGGCGAAGGGGGTTGGAAAATCTACAAGTCAAAAGAGCGCTGAGCGTATTCCTAATACAATTGATTTTAAATGCCTTATGGTCAGTGGCTTTCTTCGGGCTTGAATCACCGCTTTACGGGGTCATTGTCATCGCTGCTTTGTGGATAGCAATATTGGTCACGATGATTAATTTTATCAAGATTTCTAAGACAGCGGGGTTTCTTTTATTGCCCTATATCCTATGGGTAAGCTTTGCCGCAGTATTGAATGTATCGGTGTGGCTATTAAATCCGTAGGTTCAATAGTAGTTTTTTACTCTGGTCTATTCTAGATTCTCCAGATATTCTTTTAACCAGCTTAAGGCAGCTTCGGCAGCCCCTTGTTTATTTTGCTCCCGGTCTCCCTTAAAATTGTGTTTCTGGCTATAAGTGCTACCCTGATGTGACAGTCCCAGATAAAATAGCCCCACCGGTTTTCCCGGGGTAGCCCCACCCGGCCCGGCAATACCAGTATCAGCCAGACAGATATCCACCGCCAATAATTTTCTGCCTCCTTCAGCCATCTCCTCCGCCACCTGGAAACTCACTGAGCCATATTTTTTTATGGTCTCCCCTTTTATCCCAACCACTTTAATCTTGGTCTCATTGCTGTAGGCGATAACCGACCCTTTATAGTAATCAGAGCTGCCCGGGACATTAGTGATGCAATGGGATATCAGCCCTCCCGTGGCTGATTCAACCGCCCCCAGAGTCAGCCCCTTCTTGCGGAGCAAATCACCGATTTTCTGCTCCAGACTAGCCATGAATACTTGCCTCAAAAATTAATGTTTAACTTTTTAATTATATTTAAAATTCGCAATTTATGTTGAATTTTGTTTCCAAAATTTGATAAAGGGGTGTCGTGATAGAACTTTGGCTGCTAACTCCCAAGCATGCGGAATTAGGAAGTTGATGTTGAATCGGTCACACTTTTCGGCTGTCGGCTGCCTTCATTAAGGACGAACGGCTAAGGTTCTGGGGGGCTTGTCAAAGCAGCCAAAATGCCCAAGATTAAAATTAAACCACCGCCAACATAGTTTAGCCAGTCAATATTGCTAATGTTTGTTGCCCAGGGGATGATGATAATCCAAAGTCCCAAGATTGCCACCGCCCAGGCCAGGTACTTCATCTGCATTTTGCTTACCCCCTTCCCGATTGGAGTTAACCACCATTCGCTACATCAATTACTATGCCCATGTTATAACTCCTGCTATCTGGCTGTCAATACCCTAAAATTGAGTTTGTTTTACTTAATTGCCCCCTTCTCTGAATTCATGTTGTGAATTTTAAAATTATATAATAAACTAAGCTTAACTGATAAGAATAAAAAATAAGGAGGTTTAATTATGGGTTTAACTGCTGCCATTGTGGGTGTCCTTGGTGGGCTCTGTGCCATAATGGGCATCATTACTGCCACAGAAGTAATTGATTTAATTATGCCCCAGTTTACCTGGAACTTCTGGTTTATGCTGTCGGCAATTCTGCTTTTAGCCTCTATCGCCTTCTCCCTCGGGCGCGGCTATGAATAATTATGAGCTGAGCAGCTCCTCAATCTCCGCTGAGAAATGAAAGTGTGAGGTTACAGGTATGATTAGTGGTGATGAGTATCGGGAGAGCTTACGGAGAGTCAAGCCGGAAATCTACTACATGGGAGAGAAAATCGAAAGCGTGGCTGACCATCCCGCCTTCATCCCCCACGTCAATGCCGCTGCCTTAACTTATGAAATGGCTCAGGCGCCCGAATTTGAGGAACTGCTGACCACCAAGTCGCATTTGACGGGAAAGAAAATCAACTTCTTCACCCATATTCACCATAGCACTCATGACCTGGTGCGAAAGGTAAAAGCACTGCGCGCCTTAGGTCAGCAGACCGGAAGTTGCTTTGCCCGTTGCGTGGGGCATGACGCCTTAAACGCTGTTTTCTCGGTGACCTACGACCTGGACAAGAAGAACAGTACTGAATATCACCAGAGGCTCCTGAATCTGCTAAAGGAAGTGCAAGCCAGAGATTTATTTATTTCCGGCGCCATGACTGACCCCAAAGGTGACCGGAGTTTGTCGCCCAGTGAGCAGAGCGACCCTGACCAGTATGTTCACATCGTCGAAAAGAAGCGGGACGGGATTGTGGTCAGGGGAGCTAAAGCCCATATTACCGGCGCGGCTAATGCCCTTGGTCACCTCGTCATGCCCACCACCTCCATGCAGGAGGCTGATGCGGACTATGCGGTTTGTTTCTATGTACCGGTTGACGCTCCAGGTTTGATTCACATCTTTGGTCGTCAGACTAATGATGAGCGAAAGTGCGGCGGCTGTATCATCGACCAGGGCAACGTGGAATACGGCATCGTCGGTGGTGAATCGTTAATCATATTCGACAACGTCTTCATCCCCTGGGAAAACGTTTTTATGTGCGGCGAGTATGACTCTGTCTTCGAGCTTGTGGAGCGCTTCGCCACTGCCCATCGGCAGAATTATGGTGGCTGTAAGGTTGGGCTTTCCGATGCCTTAATTGGCGCCACTTACGCCCTCGCCGAGGTTCAAGGCACCGCCAAAGCCGCCCATATCAGAGATAAGCTCATTGAAATGACCCACCTCGCCGAGACCCTTTACTGCTGTTCTATCGCCTGTTCCTGCCAGGGCTACCGCCTGCCTGCGGGCAATTTCATGGCTGACCCTCTGCTTGCCAACGTGACCAAGCTGAACGTGACCCGCCATATCTATGAGATCGCTCGCTTAGCTCAGGATATTGCCGGTGGCATGCTCGCCACCATGCCCTCGGAAATCGACTGGCACGATAGCCGAATCGGCAAGTATGTGGACAAATACATCAAAGGGGTGGCTGATGTTCCCGCCGAGACCCGGATGCGTCTCCTGAGACTTATTGAGGGCATGACCTGTGGCACTGCCTTAGTGGAATCGATGCACGGTGCTGGCTCGCCACAGGCACAGAAGATAATGATCATGCGCCGTGCCAACTGGGAACGTAAGAAAAGGCTGGCTCAGAGATTAGCTAAAATCGGGGAGCAACCACGATTCGTGTGTTAGGTTCCAAGATACAGGTATCACTGAAATATTGCGGCTCCTGCAATCCCTATATTGACCTATCGAAAATAGGCGGTGAGCTGAAAAAAGCCATCAAAAAAGAGAATGACCTGAATCTGGTATCGTTGGAGAGCAACCATATAGATACCATGGTCATCCTCTGTGGTTGTCCCAGAGCCTGCGGCAACAAGGAAGAAATCAGAGCCAGGGCTGCTCAAAGCATCGTGGTGGCTGGAGAAACGATTGACCTGGTGCCAGTCCCGGAAAAAGATATCAGCGCCACGGTAATTAAAAAGCTCAAGTCACAATGATGCTGTGAGATAATGC
>CAZUSN010000046.1:0-9852 GCA_964623035.1 uncultured Dehalococcoidaceae bacterium
CTCCAGATTACCACCGACTACAAACGAGATTTACCTATCCCTGGCGAGCCCTATACTTTTGCGGTGCTGGCTGATGCTCAGGCACTGGGTGACCTTCAGACACTGCAATCATTAGGGCGGCGTGTTGCCAGGATTCATCTGTGTTCGGGAAATGGGACAGCCCTCAAAAAGCTGGCTGGTGAACTGACCTAGCCAGCACAGAGTTGAGGGAGGAATCGTTCTGTTAGCTCTCCTGAGCCAGTGCCAGAAGGTGGCGATAGCTCTCCCCGGGCTGGGGGTGCCGGAAAATGGCACTGCCCACGTAGATGACATCAACTCCGGCCCGGGCAATCTGAGCGATGTTGCTCTCTTTAACGCCACCATCAACTCCTATTTCTATATCTGGTCGAGCCTTCCGTAATTCGACCACCTTATCCATGACTTCCGGTATAAATTTGCTGCCGTAAAAGCCGGGATTGACCGTCATTAATAAAATGCTATCCACCTCATCGGCAAGGGGGAGGATGGTGGAGACGGCGGTCTCTGGATTGATGGCTAGACCGACTTCTAGGTTCAGGTCTCTGGCTTGAGCGATAACCTGCCGTGGCGATGAGGTAGCCTCGTAGTGGAAGAGCACTTTCCGGGCGCCGGCTTGATGGAAGCCTGGCAGATACTTTTCCGGGTGCCGTACCATGAGGTGAGCTTCCCAGCTTAATTTCATGGCAAGGTTAGCCAGATGTTCCCAGGTAATGCTCCGTGACGGGACGAACTGTCCGTCCATGATGTCCATCTGCACGTAGGTAGCGAAGCTCTCTGCCTGTCGTACCATCGTTTCCAAGGCTGAGGGATTGTCGGTCAGAAGGGCAGGTACCACTTTAATCTTTTTATTTGTCATGGTGGGACTGGAGTAATTGTAGGTTCGGGTTAACTAATCTGTCAAGGGTTAACAGTAGGTAAAGTTCAATTTATTGGGGTTGATATCGACTAGAAAAAGTAGAGGGCACTTGCCAAAGCACCCTCTACAGTATTGCTATTTTCCCCGAACTCAAACTCATTTCCGGTTATCTTCGCCGGATGGGGTCTCTCTTTAAAGACTGACCTCAAAATCACTAACTCGAGCCGAGTTCGAGTTCCGCCCGCCCCGCCTTACGGCAGGGCCCCACCTGTCCACCTGCCACACTCCAAATATCTTATGAAGTCTCATAGTACACCTCCTCTATGAATAGACTCGGAATACCACAAGCTTCATTATTATTTTAAGCATATTTCGCCTCAATTGTCAAGATGATGCTGGCTCAATTTGCGATTGAGGAAAGGTTTTTATGTTACCACATAACTTATCAAGGTGTTAGATTTAATCTTATGTTGCTATTTTGCGGCTTTTAAAAAATATGTTTCGGCGTTGTCCTGGGGATTAAAGCCCAATTTCTCTCTCGTTTCCGACAGGTCAAAATAACGTCGGTCATTATTGCTTATGGCGTAAGCCAGGAGATACTCCGCATTTACCTCAAGGGCTTTAACAAACGCCTGAACACAATCCCTGTTGCTCAAAAAAATAGCCCGCACGTGGTTTTCACGTTCGGTGCCTTTCCAAATCGTCGGGTCATCTTCGGGGAAGGTCGAGCCAATGCGCAACGAGACGAACTTGATGTCAAATCTTCTCGAATAGTACCAGCCCATGTTCTCTCCGAAAAGCTTGGAAATACCGTAGAACGAGTCAGGGGCAGGAGGGTCATCAACTTTAATGTATCCCATTGTCCTGACGTAAAACGGCTCCAGGGTATAAGGTGTTTTGCCGATAAAGTCATGCTGGACATGATTGGTGCTGGCAAAGATGATTTTGCTCACTCCAGCCCGCCGCGCCTCTTCAAAAACATTATAAGTAGCGATAATATTGTTATTTAGGACGCTTTCCCAGGTATCTTCAGGGGCAGAGGCGGCAGCAAGGTGAATCACTGCATCCAGCCCTTCAAATTTGCCTCGAACTTCCTCCGCCTTGGAAAAATCCACCTTAACTGTTTTAAAGTTGCGGGCAAGGTCTGGCTTGACCTTCTGGCGATGATAAAACAGGGTAAGTATGTAGCGGTCAGGAAGTCCTTCCGCTAAAGTGGTGCCAATATGTCCGGCGGCGCCGGTGATGCCAACTTGAATAATAGGCTTGTCTTTCATGATTAACCTCCTTTAAATTTGAAAATGGTCGCTGGCTTGCTTTTAGTTCTCATTTTACCACGTAGTTGCTTAGAGTAAATATATTGTTTTTATTTATTTAGTCGTTATTTGTTGTTGTGATAATCTTGCATTCTCATTTCAGTTCTAGTATACTTACAGTAACAATAGAATAGGGAAACAGGGGTGCCCGAACGCGAGTAAGGGCCTGACTGGAGAGCAAGTCGGTGAAAGTCCGACGCGGCCGCGCCACTGTGATTGACCATTAAGCTGTCAAAAGCCAGAACGCCAGCCCCTGGGTATCCTACATCGCTCCGCGGGGAGGAGTAGGACTTTTTGTTAAGTTTTTATTTCCCCTTGCCAGAGCGAGGGGATTTTTGTTTTCTGGGATTGGAGGTGAAGATGCAGAGCAAACTGGGCAAATTCGGTGGACTTTGCCTCGTTTCCCTTATCATCCTCAGTCTTATCTCAGCGTGCACACCGGCTCCCGTTGAGGAGCCGGCACCAGCAGCTACGGCTTCACCATTTCCTATAGAGGTAATTGACAAGGCAGGCAGGGTGGTCAAGATTGAGAAAATGCCAGAAAAGATTATTTCCCTGGCTCCGAGCAATACGGAAATCTTGTACGCTCTGGGGCTGGAAAACAGATTGGTTGGTGTCACCGAATACTGCGATTACCCTGAAGCAGCTAAAGCGAAGCCAAAGATAGGCGGATTTTCCACGGTTGATATTGAGAAGGTGGTTGAATTTCAACCAGACCTGATACTGGCAGCCAACATCCATGAGGGTGAGGTCATACCGCAACTGGAGAGATTCGGCTTAACCGTGCTCGCCATTGACTCAAAGACAGTTGATGAGGTGCTGGAGTCAATCAATCTGATTGGCAAGTTTACGGGCAAAGCGGAGGAAGCCGCCCGGTTGACTGCAGAAATGGAGAGTCGGATTAAGGCGGTAACTGATAAGACGGCAGCACTGTCTGAGGAACAAAAACCGAGGGTATTCTACGTGCTGTGGTATGACCCTTTAAGCACAGTTGCTCCCGGCACCCGTATTCATGACCTGATAGTAAAGGCAGGTGGTAAAAACATTGCGGGAGGTCTATCTGGTTACCCTGATATCAGTCTGGAGGCAGTAATCAGTATGAATCCACAGGTGATTATTGCTGACGTGGGTCACGGTTCCCACGAGGAACTGAACTATCAGTATGTATTAGCTGAGAAGAGGTTTAAAGATATCGACGCTTGCCGGAATAATCGAATTTATAAGATAGACTCTGACCTGGTCAGTCGTCCCAGTCCGCGCATAATTGAAGGTCTGGAATCATTTGCCAAGTTCATCCATCCGGAGCTATTCCCCTAAATCTGCCTTAGCCGATGACGGTCGATATTGAAGAATAAAGGAGAAAGCCATGAAAGGTCTGAAACATCTGGTCTGGATGTGTACCAGAGCGCGAGATGGTACCTACGCTTACTCCCTGGGTGATGGAAGAGCCTCACCTGAGGAACTTAGCACCAGCGAAGCCAACAGGTTACTTGGTATGGCGGCTGATTTCGGCGTGGAAAATTTATTTATTACTGGCGGTGAGCCACTGGTCAGACGAGATATTATCCAGTTGATTGAGTACGCGGATACGCTGGGACTCAAGACCTATATCAAAACAAATGGCTGGGCGATAAATGAGAAGAAAGAGATTGCCAGAAAGCTAGCTTCAGCGAATTGCAAAGTGATTATAAGCATTGCCGGTTTACCGCCGGTTGATGACATGCTGCGCGGTAAGGAAGCTTATGAGCGCAGCATCGGTGCGGCTCTAGCCTGCGCCGAGCAAGGTATCCTGTCCTCTTTAAGTGTGGTCAGCACTAAATATGTGGTCCATCAAATCAAGGACTTGGTAAATCTGGCTCTGGAAATTGGCTCAAATGGATTTACTTTGGCCTGTCTGATTCCGCAACCGATATGTATCGATGAGCAGCGAACCAAACTTATACCCCTTGAGCCATCGCCTGCGGAACACGAGAGAGCCCTCAACGAAATTTATCGCTTGAGCCGGCAGTTAAAGGGCAGAATAGTGCTCATGCCTTATGATATATTTTACAATCGCATTTTGAAGACCAGAGAGCCTTCCTTGGTTCTTAAGAGCCGGTGCAGTGTCTGCACCGACCTTGAAGAGAATGAATGGCTGGAGATACAGGATGACGGCAAAGCTTACGGTTGTGGACCATTGGGCGTGGTGGCGGGAAAGGTGAGGAAGGACTCTTTTGAGGAAATGATGAATCGAATCCGGAACTCCGGGCTGGTTAAAAGGCTTGCCGATAGGAGAAATATCAAGGGTAAATGTGGTATCTGTGAATTCAATGCTATCTGTGGAGGCTGCCGGGCAAGCGCTTATGTTCACACCGGGGACATGTTTGCCTCCGACCCCCACTGTCCATATCAGCCCAAAACAGGTGAGAGAGGAAATGATGCTTAGAAAACGACTCCCCTGGCAGTTTGAAGGGGCAGCAGCCGAAATCATCAGGCATAATTTCAGAGATGTGCCCATAAAGACTCTGGTTATCTCTTTCACACATCCACATAAAGCTCTGAGTTCCAGGGAAGGATTTAAAGAAGTAAGCGCGGTGTGTAACAACTTCAATCCGCCACAACTCTGGGATTTTATTCACCAGAATTGGGAACTTTATCTGGCTGAAATTATTGCTGACCTGAAATTATTGCCCGGCGAGGTGGCTATCCTCTCAACCGGCGTGGATATTGACCATGGTGCTTTTAGGGTCGAAGAATATGAGGAATTAAAGGTATCTGCCTTTGTCACCGCCGGTGTTGAATCCAATGCGATGAGAATAGGTGTTGATAAAGCCGGCGGCATGGAAAGGGAGGGTAAATTCGAGCCAATAGGTACCATAAATACCATACTCTTGACCAATGCCTGCCTGTCAGAAAGCGCCATGGTCCGCTCTCTCATCACGATAACCGAGGCAAAGACCATAGCCCTCCAAGATATGGATATAAGAAGCTCCTATGACCCGAGCGTTCAGGCCACGGGTACGGGCACAGACCAGGTGATAGTCGTTTCCGGTGAGGGACCTAAAGTCAGCTATTGCGGTGGGCACTGTAAAATTGGGGAGTTAATGGCTCGAGCGGTAACTTCGGCAACCAAAGAAGCCATACTTAAGCATGGTAGTACCAGGAGCGGATAAAAAGATAATGAAGACCTCCCTGCCGATAAAATTTCTGCACTGGCGCAGCCGCATCTACGGCATTATTGGGCTTTTCATCCTGCTTATGGTGGTGGTGATATTAGCTGCGGCGATTGGCAGTGTTCCGGTTCCTTTTTCAACTACATCCGGCATATTGATTTCTAAATTGCCTTTAGTAGAGTTGACACCCAACTGGACGAGTGCCCTGGAAACTATCGTTCTGGAAATACGTTTACCCAGAGTTATTCTGGCGGGACTGGTTGGGGCTGCTCTAGCCATTGCTGGAGCTACTTATCAGGGTCTCTTCCGCAATCCGCTGGCTGACCCTTACCTTATTGGGGTGGCACAGGGAGCCGCGCTGGGGGCGGTTATCGGCTTTTTGCTCCCCCCCACCTGGCATGGTCTGGCGTTCGGGATAATTCCGCTGCTTGCCTTCAGTGGTGCGCTGGTCAGCACGGCTGCTGTTTATGTTCTGGCCCGTGTTGGTAAAACCCTGCCGGTGACGACACTCATTCTCGCGGGCGTGGCACTGGGGGCGCTTTTGGGGTCAATTGTTTCCTATCTCATCATTTCCAGCGGCGAGAAGATACACGGCATCATGTTCTGGCTGATGGGCAGTTTCTCCTTGAGCCAGTGGTCAGAGGCAAAGATTGTCCTGCCCTATGTGCTGCTGGGGGTGGTCATCATCCTGCTCTATGCCCGCCCGCTTAATCTGATGCAACTTGATGAAGAACAGGCTCAGCAACTGGGTATCAATGTGGAAAGGCTCAAGCTTGTTCTCCTGGCTGCGGCCACGCTGATTACCGC
The DNA here is from genome assembly GCA_964623035.1 of uncultured Dehalococcoidaceae bacterium. Classification (GTDB taxonomy): domain Bacteria; phylum Chloroflexota; class Dehalococcoidia; order Dehalococcoidales; family RBG-16-60-22; genus CAZUSN01. Next base: position 6,147 of record CAZUSN010000046.1, read on the forward strand.
TGCAGCGGTTTCTTTTGTTGGCATCATCGGCTTTGTGGGCATCATTATTCCACATGCCGTGCGCCTCATCTGGGGTGCAGACCATCGTTTCCTGTTGCCCTTGTCTGTTCTCACCGGGGCTATCTTTCTCATCCTTGCTGACTTAATTGCCCGCACGGCTCTGGCACCCACTGAGATTCCCATAGGGGTAATCACCGCCCTCTGTGGCGCCCCTTTCTTTCTTTACTTATTGCGACGCCGCAAAAAGGTGATTTTCTGAGGCTGAGATGATTGAGATTGAAATGCGTGATGTCTGTCTTGGCTACGGACGTAAGGCGGTCTTAAAAGACCTGACCTTTGGGGTGAAGCCTGGAGAGATGGTGGGACTTATCGGACCGAATGGCTGCGGTAAGTCAACCGTCATTCGAGCGCTAAGCCGCGTTATCTCTCCTTACGCGGGGAAGATACTTCTGGATGGGAAGGATGTGACCAAGATACCGAGGCAAAAACTGGCTTGCTTGCTTGGCGTCGTCCCTCAGATGCCGCTCCTGCCCAGCGCCTTTACCGCCTTTGAGATTGTGCTCATGGGCAGGAATCCTCACCTCGGTCTTTTCCAGTATGAGGAACCAAAAGACCTGGCTATCGTCTGGCAAGCTATGGAGAAGACGGGTACCCAATCTCTGGCGGCGCGGAGAGTGGGTGAACTTTCCAGTGGCGAGATACAGTGTCTGCTCATTGCCCGTGTTCTGGCACAGGAGACAAAGGCGATTCTTCTGGATGAACCAACCGCCAATCTGGATATCGGGCGTCAGGTTGAAATCCTCGACCTGATTAAGAATCTTTGCCGGGTGAGTAATCTGGCGGTTCTGGCGGCACTACATGATTTGAATCTCGCCTCCCAGTATTGTGAGCGATTAGTCCTGCTGAATAAAGGGCGGATTCATACCGAGGGGACGCCTAAGGAGGTCATCACCGCGCAGAATATCGGGGATGTTTACGGCGCGGAGAATTGTGTTTATACTCATCCGGTTAATGGTCTTCCCTGTGTCCTGCTCAATGCCGGCAACGGCAGAACAGCAAAAACTGATGATGTGCTGAAGAGGGTATAGTCTAAATTATTATGGAAATGCTGCTCATATTGCTGCTAGCCTTAATCATCGATTTGGCGCTGGGTGACCCACCCAACGTCATCCATCCGGTGGCGTGGCTGGGCAAAGTGGTTTCGTTTCTGGAGAAACGGTGCCTGAGCAAGTCTCATGCCATTCAATTTCTCTATGGCATTGGGATAGTCCTGTTCACCACAGCGCTTTTTACTGTCCCAGCCTACTTTATCCTTGTCTCTTTAAAGAGCCTCAGCGCGGTGGTCTATGTGCTGGTGGGAACAATATTTTTCAAACTGACCTTTTCCCTGAGGGGGTTGCGGCAAGCTGCTCTGAAAGTTAAGGAGCTTTTGCTGGAGGATAAGCTGGACGAAGCTCGTTTTGAGCTACGTGCCTTGGTCGGCCGGGATACCAGGAATTTAACTGAACCTTTACTCGTATCGGCTACCGTGGAGTCGGTCGCCGAGAACGCTAATGATAGTTTTGTGGCACCCCTGTTTTACTTTCTGATTTTTGGCATCCCTGGAGCAATTGCCTATCGGGTGGTCAATACTCTGGATGCGATAATAGGCTATCACGGTAAGTATGAGTATTTAGGCAAATTTGCCTGTCGCTTGGATGAGGTGCTTAACTTCATCCCGGCGAGGTTGACGGCACTGCTCCTGGTTTCGGCAAGTTTTTTGTCCGGAGGGGATGGGCGGAAATCATGGCAGGTTGCCTATGGCGAGCATGTCAAAACGGAGAGTTGCAATGCGGGCTGGCCGATGGCAGCCATCGCTGGTGCACTGAATGTGCAGCTAGAAAAGGTGGGGCATTATAAACTGGGAAAAGCAAATGCTCTGCTCATACCGGAGACCATTGATGCCTCATTGAAACTGATGCAGATAGCCATGCTGGTATGGGTGCTCATCTGCTTCACTATAGGAGGGATTCGCTTTGTCCTTACCGCCTAGACCGGAGATAGAAAATCTCAAAATCTGCCCTCATGGAGCGCTAAATTACGCAGAACTGAGAGCTATGAGCATTGCTCCGGAATCTGTTCTTGACTTCAGTGTCTGCACTAATCCTTTCATGCCTCCCCAGAGAATAAGGAAAATGCTCAGCCGCATTGCCATTGAGCAATACCCTGACTGTGAGGCAATCGAACTCAGAGAACGGCTTTCCGAGAAGTTGGGGATACCCCCGGAAAGTATTTTAGTTGGCAATGGCACTACGGAACTCATTCGCCTCATTGCTCTGGCTTACCTCAGACCGGGAGATTCTGTCCTGATTCTTGAGCCAACCTACGGGGACTATGAAGTTGCCTGTCAAATCGTTGGGGCGAAGCTGCTCAAGCCAAGGGCGGAAGCGGAAAATAATTTTACTCCTGAAATAGAGGAGACCATTGACCTTATGAAACAGCATCGCCCCAGAGCGGTCTTCATTTGTAACCCCAACAATCCCACAGGGAAATACCTTTCCCGCCAAAATATTGAGATGATTCTGGCTGCCCTCGGTGAGGAGGGGTTGCTCATCTTGGACGAAGCTTATCTGGCTTTTGTGGAGAAAACCTGGTCTTCTCTTGACCTGGCTTTTCAAGGTAATGCGGTAGTCTTGCGCTCGATGACCAAGGAATATGGGTTGGCTGGCATACGTCTTGGCTATACTATTGCCAGTCAGGAGATTATCGAAAACCTGCGTCGGGTCCGTCCGCCCTGGAATGTTAATGTTATCGCTCAGAAGGTCGGGGCTGAGGTTCTTCAGGATGCGGACTATCTTGAGCAGACCAAGCAAAAAATAAAAGAGGCAAAGAAATACCTTGTGGAAAGGCTTTCCCGATTCGGTTTCCGGTTAATTCCGTCAGAGGCGAATTATTTTCTGATGAGGGTGGGTGATGCCAGAGCATTTCGCACCCTTTTGCTCAGGCAAGGCATCCAGGTGCGTGATTGCGCTTCTTTTGGCTTGCCGGAGTATGTCCGCATTGCCCCCCGCACCATGCCCGAGTGTCAGAAGCTCATCGCCACCATCGAGGAGCTAATGAAGAAAAAAGAACTTGATATCAATATTTGAGGATTTCTGGAGAGAATGTCAGAGCTTTTAGACAAAACGATTGAAAGGATAAAACCTCTTGACCGGAAGGCGATGGCTGAAGCCCGAGCCAGGCAGGACACCTTGACCAAGCCGCCGGGCAGCCTGGGGCGTCTGGAGGATTTGTCCATTCAACTGGCGGGCATCCAGGGCAAGACCATACCTGAGGTCAGGGAAAAGGCGGTGATAGTTATGGCTGGCGACCATGGGGTGGTGGCAGAGAAAATAGGCAACTGGCCTCAGGCAGTTACTGCCCAGATGGTGTTTAATTTCCTCCGTGGTGGGGCTGGCATCAACGTTATGGCTCAGCAGGCAGGCGTTCGAGTTATTGTGGTTGATATGGGGGTAGCTACTGACCTCAAACCACACCCTGACCTTTTGGTGAGGAAGATTGGCTATGGCACCCAGAATATGGCACGTGGTCCGGCAATGACTCCAGAACAGGCAGTGAAAGCCATAGAAACCGGAATTGAGTTGATGTCTTCAAAGGTTGCTAGGGGACTGGACATAGTCGGTACCGGCGATATGGGCATTGGCAATACCACGGCTAGCAGTGCTAT
>CAZUSN010000047.1:0-9802 GCA_964623035.1 uncultured Dehalococcoidaceae bacterium
GAGCAGGTGCAGTGTCCTCAGGGGTGCTTCTGCCTGAGCAAGGAAGAGGCAGCCAAGCTAGGGTATGAACTCTGTGGGGGGAAACTAATCCAGTGTGGCACTGACCAGAGTGGTAATCCGCTGTATTGTTTCCAGAAGCCTGCAGCGCAAAAGTAAGAGTATTAAGGCACTGGTACAAAAAGAAAAATCAAATAGCCGGGTCATCGGTTTCCGACTCGGCTATTTGATTTCTGCTGAAGTGGAACTTTTTATTTAAAGCAATAGCACCCTCTGCTCAGGCTTTTGGGCGCCACACTTTATTATATTTTTCGGAGCTTCGTGAGCCCGGAGTATCAGTGTGTACCACCTCTTTATCGGCAACTTCCAGTGCCTTGTCCAGAATTTCTATTCCTTCGTCCACTTGCTTTTGGGTAATAATCAAGGGTGGTGCCACAAACATGGTGTCATACCAGGCGCCTATATACATCCCGAGCTTCATCGCCTCATTAGCGATTTTCGCCGGCATCAGTGGCTTGGTGAACCTCTCAGGCTTGTAATTAAAGGGCTCTTTGGTCTTTCTGTTCTTCACAATTTCCAGAGACCAGAAGTGCCCGATGCCCCTGACATCCCCGATGCATTCATGTCGTTCCTCTAATTCATATAACCTCTTTTCCAGATATGGAGCAACCTTCTGGGGGAGTCCTGTAGCCATGAGCTTTTTATATTCGGCTACGGCTGGTGCTATGGCTGAGGCAGCCAGGGCATGGAAGGCATAGGTATGTCCGTGAATCAGGGTATTCTCTTCAAAGAAATCGGCAATTTTTCTTGACGTTACGGTAAGTCCAACCGGGGTATAGGCGCCGGTGCATCCTTTGGCGGTGGTCATGATATCAGGAGTGACATTCCAGAGTTGTACTGCCCAGGCTGGCCCGGTGCGGTACCAGCCAGTCATCACTTCATCACAGACCAGCAAGACATTATTTTGGTCACAGATTTGCCTCAGTCGAGGTAAATATTCTGGTGGCGGAATCAGCCTACCATTGGTGCCCGGTATGGGCTCAATAAACACGGCAGCTACATTTCCCTCTTCCTTAATCATATAGTCAAAATATTCAACACATGCAACTTTGCAGGAGGGATAAGTTAGCCCAAACGGGCAGCGGTAGCAGTAGTTATCGGGAGCAAAGACGATACCGTCCACGGTACATCTGGTTTGCTCAGCATAAAATCTTCTGGTGTCTCCGGTAAGTGACAGGCTGCCAGCGGTAGCCCCATGATAAGCATGATATCTGGTAATCACTTTAAAATCCGGGAACTTGTATTGTCTGATAATCTTTAAGGCTGCTTCGTTGGCTTCGGTTCCGGAGGTGGAGAAAAATGTTTTCTCCAACCCTTTGGGCAGCACCGTCATTAAAGCTTCAACGGCGCTTATCGTTGCTTCCGTGGAAAACGTGGGCGCAACATAAGTTATATTCTGCGCCTGCTTGACGATAGCATCAATTATGGCTTTATTCTTGTGTCCGAGATTAGTGCAAATTAATTGCGACGAGAAATCGAGATAGCGCTTATTGTTCTCGTCATACAGGTAAACACCTTCCGCGTCTTTAATTAATAGCGGTTTTTTAAACGCTTTCTGTGCTTGCCAGCTGCCGTAAGCGTATTCGGCTAATGTCCTGATTCTTTCCTCTGATTTGGTTACTACCATTTTCCATCTTCTCCTTTTTTATTTATATTTAGTCTCATATTATTTTTTTATTTGCTGATTACTGACATGATACCTTATGTTGAGGGCATTACGCTTTTGCCTGCGTCGTCTGGAATATGTTCTCGCTTAATATTATTGCTATGTTACTCCTCTGCCCGAAGGCTGTCAAGGTTACTTTTTCTTTCTCTGTTCCCCGAACGGAGTCCCATGAACTCCTGACTCTATCATTTGAATATAAAGCTTGCTCAGGCGGTTGGTGATTGGCCCGGGCTTACCGGATGATATTTTCCGACCGTCCACTTCTACCACGGGAATGACACCTCCTGCCGTAGAAGCCAGGAACAGCTCATCAGCGTTATACAGGTCGTATGGAATAAGTCGCTCTTCTATTGCTCCTATACCTTCCTTTTCGGCGATTTCAAAGATAGTCTCTCTGGTTACCCCGATAAGTATATTGTAAGCAGGCGGGGTATAAATTTTGTTCTGCTTGACAATGAATACATTATAGCCAGGACCTTCGTTAACGAAGCCCTGTGTATCAAGAAGGATAGCTTCATCCGCTCCGCTATTCAGCGCTTCGATTTTTGCCATTACCAGATTGGCGTAGTTCAGATTCTTGGCTTTGGGGTCTAGGCATTCCGGAGGGGTACGCCTTATGCTGGTAATTCTCGCTTTCACCATTTTTTCCTCTTTGCCAGGGTCAACAATCAACAAATAAGGTCTGGAAAACACCACTACTGAAGCTTTACAGCCTACCGGTGACAGTAAGGGGCGTGGCCCTACACCACGGGTGACCAAGCATTTAATATATTGATTTTTCTCACCGTTCGTTTCCACTACCTTAATAATTATCTTCTTAAGCTCCTCTCGGCTCAGAGGCATATCTATTTGGAAAGCGTGAATAGATTTGAATAGCCGGTCAAGATGTCGGTCTAGTTTAAAGATATAGCCATTGCGAGCACAGCAGGTATCGAAGACTCCATCTCCAAATAAAACCCCATGGTCAAATATGGATAACTTTGCCTGGCTTTGAGGAACATACTCCCCGTTGACATAAGCAATCCATTCTTTTTCCGCTGTCATCTAAACCTCCTTTTTATTAACTTGGTTGTTTTCGGGACGCTCAAATTTAAGACTTATGCTTTTTTATCTCTCTGAGCACCGTTTCTGAGACTGCTAAAACCTTGTCTATATCGGCATCAGTATGTGCTCCAGAAGTAAAGGCAATGTGGTATTCCGGTATATAAACGCCGTTGGCAACCAGTCCCGTGTAGAAAGCACCCGCCGTCTCTCTATCGCTGCTGAGGATATCGCGTATATTCCTCAGGGGACGGTTGCTAAAGTGCACGCTGAAAAATGACCTAATGCCAATCACCTGAATATCGAACCCGATGTTCTTCGCCATCTTGCGGATTCCGCTTCGTATCCTTTCCCCATGGCTGTCAATGCGCTCATAGAAGCCGGGCTTCTCCAGCTCCTTTATGGTAGCTACCCCGGCGACCATGGAAACCGGATTGCCGGAGTAAGTTCCTGAGGAAAATATCTTTTGTTTCTGTGAAGCAGTATCTTTCGGTTCGGCGGGAGTAACCACCTTATCCATAATCTCTCTTCGTCCCCCGTAGGCACCCACCGGGAAACCACCACCGATTATCTTACCGAAAGTACGCAGGTCAGGGATGACTCCTGATAAGGAACAACCTCCGCTGAGACCCACTCTGAAGCCGGTGATCACCTCATCGAATATCAAAACAACACCTTCCTTCTCGGTTACCTCCCTCAAAGCTTTGACAAAGGAATTTTCGGGAGGCATGCCACCCAAGAATATGCCTCCCACCGGCTCGATAATCACGGCGGCTAATTCTTTAGCGTGCTTTCTAATTAAGGACACGGTGGCTTCAGCATTGTTCCAGGGTAGAATAATAATGTCACCCTGAAGGCTTTTGGGGAGACCAGCGCACCCGGGAACGGGTTGGGGTTCGTCTGCTGGACCGGCATAAACGTTGCCGCTGAACAGCGCGTTGTCCATTTGCCCGTTATAGGCACCTTCGAATTTAGCGTACTTTTCTCTTCCGGTATAGGCACGGGCGGCACGTAAAGCTAGCTGGACCGCTTCAGAGCCAGAGTTACAAAACCTGAGCAGCTCCATGCCGGGCATATGCTGGGTTATCTTTTTCGCCAGCTCAACGGCAAACTGAACGGTAACCTGCATGATTGTTCCCCGGTCAAGCTGTTGCTTTACCGCCTGCATCACTGCGGGGTGAGAATGCCCCAAAATAGCTGGTCCCGCCCCGAGCAGTATGTCCACATACTCATTCCCGTCAATATCCCAGAATTTGCCTCCCCTTGCCTCTTTTATGTATAAGGGATAGGGTCTGCGGTACCTGGCGCCGCCGGGGACTCCACCGGCAAGATAATTTCTCGCCTCCTCATACATCTGCTTTGACTTTTTGGTTTTGGCGATATATTGTTCCTCAAACACTGCGCGGGCTGTAGTCATATTGCTTCCTCCTAACTCTATGTTCTCGAACCATAATTATGTGCCTCTTTTTTGCTTCCTGTCAAATTTGCTCTTCTTAATCTAAGGATTTAAGAAGGTGTGCCTTATGAAGCAGCTTTTCCTGTCAAGGAGTAGCGGAGGATGCTGCAATGAGTTGGGTGTGCTGAGACAGACTATAGGCAGGGAAAATCGAGCAGCAGAATGGGCTATTTCGTGCCTTATTTTATCATCTTCTCTGGAAGCCAGAGAATAATCTCAGGGAATACTACGCACAGCGCAAGCCCAACTAGTATCAGTAAAACATATGGAATTACCCCACGGATGATATCAGCCGTAGTTACCCCTAACTCTGGCGGAGCCACGCCTCGGAGGACAAAGATGGCGAAAGCGTAGGGTGGTGTCAGGAAGGACGTTTGGAGATTAACACAGATCATGATGCCAAACCAGACGGGGTCAAATCCCAGCATGGGCGCTAAAGGTGCTAATACTGGAACCATAATGAAGAAGATGCCTATCCACTCAATGAAGAAGCCAAGGATGAAGTAGATAAACATGACCATGGCGAAGACGCCCCAGCGGCCACCCGGGGTAGCCAGGACAGTGTTCTGAACTATCTGTCCACCCCCGCCTTTGAGGAAAACGCCAGTGAAGGCGACCGAAGCGGCACCAATGAACATGACCATGCTGCTGACGATTAGAGTCTCGCGCAGTATGTTGACGAAGACTCTCCGGGTTAGCCTGCGGTAGACAATGGTCAAAACCAGTGAAGCAAAGGCACCTACAGCCGCTGCTTCCGTGGGTGGCGCTATGCCCAAGAAGATGGTACCCAGCACGGACAGGATAATGAATATGGGCGGAACCAGCGAGACAGCGAACAGTCTTACCTTATAAAGGGCTGGGACGGCTCTTTCCTCAGCCGGTATTGTTGGTGTCAGATTCGGCTTCAGCCAGCAGCGAACGAGAAGGTAAAAAACGTACAGTGCGGCGAGAAGGAAGCCGGGCATAAAGGCTCCCATAAAGAGCTTGCCTACGGAAATTCTGGCCATTGGCCCATAAATAACCAGCATAACACTAGGTGGGATGAGGATTCCCAGACTGCCACCAGCGCAAATAACACCAGCAGCTACGCTTTTATCGTAGCCTCGCTTTACCATCGAGGGGAGGGCTAGAGCAGTGAGCATGGTTACGGAGGCGGTAACAACGCCAACACAAGCCGCAATAATAGTGCCGAGTAATACGGTAATTATGGCTAGCCCACCTCTGAGCCCGCTGAGTATCAGGAATAAGGCGTCATACATTTTTTCGGCTAACAATGAATATTCCAGCACGACACCCATAAAGATGAAAAGAGGGAGAGCCAAAAGGACATAGTTATGCAGGATAGAGAAAATTTGCTGGTAGATTAAGTCAAATACGGACGGTCCAAAGGCCAGGAATCCCACGACTAATGCTACAGTGCCAATCGGCATAGCCAGAGGAAAACCGGTCATCACCGTGACTACCAGCCCACCCAACATTATTATGGTAATTAGCACTGGGCTGAATTCGATCACAGCTTTATTCCCCTTTTGACCAGATGTAAATCACGGATGAATTTGGCTATGCCTTGCGGAATAAAAAGAAGATATCCCAGTGCCATTACAAATCTGATTGGCCAGGCAGGAGGATATAAATAACTTTGGGTCAGAATCTCTTTTACGGAAAGAGCCCACTGTGTCCACTCTACCGAAACCCAGGTCAGAATAATGACCAGTGGGAAGAAGAAGAGTAAGGCACTGATAATATCGGCAATGGCTTGCCCTTTAGGAGACAGAAGCCGCCAGAGTACATCCACTCTCACGTGTCCATTATATTTGTGGGTGAAGGCTAAACCCATAGTGGCAATGGTAACACCTATCATCATCGAGATCTCATAGGTGAATATCGTCGGTCGTTCCAGGATATATCTCATGAAGACTTCAAAAGTAAGCAGCAGCACCAGGAAAAAGGAAAACCACATGGCTACTAATCCTGACCATTCGCTGATGAGTTCACAGATTTTTACTGTCTTTCTCATAACTTGTCCCCTGTTACTATTATGCCTATCTGCCACTTACGACGGAACAAATTTGTCGTTTTTACCAGCCTACCCCCGTTTCGAGAATGCTCTCGAAACGGGGGTAAACATAGTGTCAAGCTAGTTGGTCAAGGTTAGAGCACTCAGGATTAATAGATACCCTGTGACTCACAGACCTTCTTAAAGGCAGTCTGTGAGTTCACTACCTTGGCATAGAAGCTGTCGGCACCCTGCTCGGCTACCTTCTTGTCGAAGTATTTAGTAGCAGCCACCATGAAGGCATCTTCTATCTCCTTCGGGAGCTTCTCGACCACGACACCGTAGTCCTTTATCTTCTGCATTGCCACGCCATTCCCAACCAGTAATTTAACCCAGTACTGGTCTATGTTGGCGCGCTGAATCTCCATAACAAGTACTTTGAGGTCGTCAGGAAGTGCCTGCCAGGATTTCTGACTAGCTAGCCAGCAACCGCCATCCGAAGGGGCGCGGGTCAGTGAGAGATAGAGATATTTGGTTACTTCCTGGAAGCCCATGTCCCAGAAATTTAAAGCTGAGCCATACTCAAAGGCATTGATGACGCCACGCTGCATGGACTCGTAGAGTTCGCCGCCGGGCAGGAATACGGTTGAGGCACCCATAGTCTGGAGAATCTCACCGCCAACGCCAGCAGTGCGCATCTTCAGCTTCTTGACATCATCCAGGGTTTTCAGAGGTTCCTTGGTGTAGGCCCAGTCCTCTGGGGACCACAGATGGCCAGAAATCCAGACCATACCATATTTAGCATATTCAGCGCCAACTAAATCATTCCCCTCCGCCTTTTGCCAGTACTGCATCTGTGGATTTGTCAGTCCGCCGGAGCGGGAATCGGTGAAACCAAAGGCGATGTTAAGATTTTGGTTGTACTGGCCCGCGGTGTAGCAATAATCCAGTGTGCCGGTGCGTATCGCGCTGGACTCTTCAGTCGCAGGCACAACAGCACCGCCCGGGAAGTAATCAATTGCTAAACGTCCGCCACTTGCGGCCACGATTTTCTTGACAATCTCTTCTCCTGCGATGTGTGCCGGGTCACCGGCATCGTAAGCCGTTTGGCACGTCCATTTAATTACCTTGGGGGGCTGTGCTGGAGTGGGTGCAGGAGCTGGAGCTGGTGCAGGAGCTGGAGCGGGTGCAGGGGCTGGCGCCGGTGCAGGAGCTGGTGCAGGGGCAGCACAGGCAGCCAACAGCCCACCTAACAAGACTAATGCTGCCACCAGAGCAAATACCTTACTTTTCATCATTTCTCCTCCTTAATATTGAAATTCGGCTGCATCAATTTATTTATTTTTTGAAAGCCGTCACCCCCTTTGCTGATGTTTTTTCTATAATACTGGATTACGGGTATATCATATTAGTATTCCAGAGATTTGTCAATAGATTTATCTTAAGGTTTTATTTGGCAATTATCAGAGTTTGCTTCTTTACCCGATGTAGGGTGAAGCATGCTTGAACTGCAAACCAAACTGGTCGGCTAGCTCCCGTCTGACTTCACGGTAAAGCTCAATTAATTCTTTACCGGGCTTTCCGGTTTTCTCATCGTAGCATTCCTGATATTTCTTACCGATGGGCGGGTCAGGCAGCTTATCTTCGTACTTCTTCAATAGTGTATCTACGATTTGGTTTGCTTCTCTGCGACTCATACCAATAACCGCATGGGCTACTTCGCTGCCAAGCAGGGATGACATAGGAATGTTATAATCCATGGCGACTCCTTTGGCTGAAGGTCCCACCTCGATGGAACCGCCAGAGGCTATTGTGCCAATAATCCAGGCGCTGTACTCATAAAAACTCATGCTGGTCATTGAGCCGGCCGCAGTGTGGCCAACATTGACCACCGGTAAAGAGCTATGACGGGTCACCGCCTGATTAGCCAAATCCCGGGCCCAGATGGTGTCCCGCGTTGAATTGGTGCCCAGGTCAAAATGAGTCGGGAAAGGGTGCTGAACTGCCCCGTGCAGGATGAGCAGGTCCACCGGGTTATAGGCAGCAGTGACCACAGCAGTGCCGGCTGGACCTCCAGCAAGACCGCCAAGGATAACCCCGTTCTCGGCAAAAATCAAGCTCCCGGCAGCTAGTGAATAGGCTACCTTGTTCATGGAATCGAAATCAATCTTCATCTCGTGGACTGTCCCTATTTCAAGGGCATCAGTATTGCGAATCCCAAAGCGATGGCCGGCAATGTGTTCGGCAGACCGTGTTGCCGTGGCAATCCCGTTGACGATGGGCATTCCCGGACGTCCGGCCTGACGCAAAGCCTCACGGACCAGAATTACCGTCCGGATGGCACCCTCCACTCCTAGAGGACTGCCGGCGACAATCTGCCGTCCGTCCAGATTGGTCAAGCAGGGCGTGGCAATGGAATCAATCAGGGGCACTTCGGCGGCGGTCTTGACTATGTTAAAAAGAATCCGTTCACTGGATATCGGGCAACCGGCTCCCCCGCCAGAGCACCAGGGTGGTGTCTTATCTTCCGGGGTACGCCGCGGCATGGCTTTGGCATCCTTGCCCTCGCCAAAGATATAGCCCCGTGGTCCGGTCTCAAGGGCTCCCTCTATCTCCTCTCTGGTGAATATGATTCTTCTCTCCGTGTCAAGACAGTAAACCCCGGTCTCGATGAGAAACTCCATGGCTGCTTCCCACACTCTATCAGCCAAATCATCGTCGGCTGGCACCGGGTGCTGCGGGTCATATTTAATGCCGTACTTCGAGACAACTTTGCGTAAATTGGGTACAAAGATGCCGAGCTCAAAATCACGCTCCGTGCAGATAGGGCCGGTAAACGCCCTCTCCACAACGGTTTCAAAACTTATCATCGCTTGCCCCCTACGCTCTCATCAGAGATATGGTGAAGCATGCTTGAATTTAAGACCGAACTGGTCAGCCATTTCTCTTCTGACTTTACGATACAGCTCAATATATTCCTTAATGGGTTTTCCGCTAGCCACATCGTAGCATTCCTGGTATTTCTTGCCGGTGGGCGGATTGCGTAACTGGTTTTCATACTTCGCCAGCAGCCCATTAACGATGCCATTTGCCTCTTTGCGGCTCATGCCAGCCACCGCATGTGCTACCTCACTGCCCAGGAATGGGTCCAGGGGACTGGTATAATCCAGGGCAGTACCTCGGGCTGATGCTCCGCATTCAATGGAGCCACCGGAAACCACGGAAGCAATAACCCAGGCACTGTGCTCATAGAAAAGCATTTCGGTCATCGGCCCTGCTGCGGAATAGCCGACGTTAACCACGGGCAGAGTACTGTGCCGTGTTGCTGCTTGGTTGCCCAGACTCCGTGCCCAAATTGTATCGCGGACGGAGGTAACACCTAGGTCAAAATGGGTCGGGAAGGGATGCTGCACTGCCCCGCGCAAGATGAGCAAATCTACCGGGTTATAGGCAGCAGTGACCACGGCGGCGCCGGCTGGACCTCCAGCAAGACCGCCAAGGATAATCCCGTTCTCGGCAAAAATCAAGCTCCCGGCAGCTAGTGAATAGGCTACTTTGTTCATGGAATCGAAATCAATCTTCATCT
>CAZUSN010000048.1:0-9747 GCA_964623035.1 uncultured Dehalococcoidaceae bacterium
CCGGTACAGTGCGGCAGATAGTCAGGGATTTTCTGGCAGCTCACCCTCTCGTCAAGTCTTTTCGCACCGGTAAGCCCGATGAAGGCGGCGACGGAGCTACCATAGTCAGTCTGTAGTACTGAAAGCTGACCCATTAGCGAGGTACTGAAGATGGCACTGACATCAAGGAAATTCTTCTTGCGTCGGACGAAGATGCTGGAGTTCCTTGCCGAACTTGAAAAGACAGACGACCCCTCTGCTAAAACAGCATATCTACCGCCCGGTTTATCTGTGCTGGAAATTGAAAAACTGCTGGGGATAGCACCTTTTAGAGAGTCTCTTCCTGAAGATTTAGCTCAGGCGGTTGACCGTTCCAAGACTGGCGCCACCCTTTTCTGGGGTGACGCACGAAAATGCCTGGTCCTGCCACCCTTTCCCATAAAGGAAAAAAACACCTTCGATGGCTATGTCGCCAGTCCCCTGCGCCTTTTACTCCAGAGCGATTTTAAAATCGGGCTGATTCTGGTGCATCTGGGCGCATATGCCGTCGGGCTTTGCCACGGAGAAAGGCTCATCGCCAGCAAAGTGGGAACCGGTCTGGTTCATGGACGTCATAGGCAGGGCGGTTCTTCACAGCAGCGCTTTCAGCGGCGCCGCGAAAAACAGGTACAGGAGTTTCTGGATAGAGTCTGTGCCCACGCCAGGGAAAAACTCGAATCAGAGGCACGGCTTCTAGACTACATCATTTACGGAGGTCCACGCCAGACAGTGCTTCTATTGCAGAAACGCTGTCCCTTTCTCAGCTTATTTGAGGAGCGTACCTTGCCCCCACTGGATGTGCCATCACCACGCCAGAAGTTGCTGGAAACCACCGTGGGTCGTATCTGGTCGAGCTGCGTCATCGAATGGCAGGAGGCTTCAAAAGTCTTACTATTGTAACTTTTTATAACTTTGTCCTAAAATAAAGCGAATACCTGTGAATTATCACTGGTTTCAACTATACTTTAATTGGTCAGACAAATAAAAATACCATAAAAAAGGAAGGCAGGATTGAAATGGCTAAAACACAGCAAACTGTAGCTACAAGACGTGAGGAAACTAATCCTTTCCTGATGGTGCAGCAGCAAATTGATGCTATTTGCCAAAAGATAAATATTTGTGAATCGTGTCATATCAGGTTACGGGAATGTGAGCGTGAGCTGGTGGTTCACTTTCCGGTGAAGATGGATAATGGTCACGTAAATATATTTACCGGTTACCGCATTCAGCACAATGACAGTCGGGGACCAGCCAAGGGTGGCATTCGTTATCATCCTGATGTTACCCTCGATGATACCAGGGCTTTAGCGGCTTTGATGACTCTAAAGGCGGCAGTGGTCAATATACCCTATGGTGGAGCCAAAGGAGCGGTTGCCTGTGACCCGAAAAAGCTGTCTCGAAACGAGCTGGAAAGGCTGACCCGGCGCTACGCCAGTGAGATCTCGCTGATTATTGGCCCGGAAAAAGATATCCCAGCCCCTGATGTGGGCACCAACCCTCAGGTTATGGCATGGATTATGGACACATACAGCATGAATAAGGGCTATTCAGTCTTGGGTGTAGTAACCGGCAAACCTCTGGAACTGGGCGGCAGTAAGGGCAGGTTTGAGGCAACGGGTCGAGGCTGTACCATTTGCGCCCGGCTAGCAGGTAAGCATCTTGGCATCAGTCTCAACGGGGCTAAAGTGGCGGTTCAGGGTTTTGGTAACGTGGGATTCACCGCTGCCAAACTGATAGCGAGTGAGGGCTGCCGCATCATCGCAGTGAGTGATTCCAGAGGCGGAACCTATAACCCGCATGGCTTAAATGTGGAAAAGGTGAGACGTCATAAAAGTGAGACAGGCTCAGTTATCGACTTCAAGGGTGCGGAAAACATAACTAATAATGAGCTCCTGGGTCTGGAGTGTGACATACTGATACCGGCGGCTCTTGAGCACCAGATACATGAGGGTAACGCCGACTCTGTCAAGGCAAAAATCATTGTGGAAGGCGCTAATGGACCCACCACCACTGAAGCTGCTCACATCCTCCGCGAGAAGCGAATATTTATTGTTCCGGACATACTGGCTAATGCCGGTGGGGTGGTCGTATCTTACTTTGAGTGGGTACAGGGTTTGCAATCTTTCTTCTGGAGTGAAGATGAAGTAAATAATCAACTGCAAAGGGTAATGGAAAACGCTTTCAATGAAGTCTTCGAAGTAAGCCAGCGTGAAAAAGTGGACATGAGTGAAGCTGCCTATATGCTGGCGATAAAGCGAATAGCAGATACCATGGAAACCAGAGGGATATGGCCGTAATCGGGCAAATATCAATAATCTGGCAGATGTAAGCCTAACCGGATAGAGAGAGGGACAAAAATAAGCAAGACCAGTGGAAATAAGAGGCTTTTTATAACTGTTGCTACCATAGCTACCCAATCCTATTAAATATCAGAGTATTAGAAGCACAATATCATCTTACCATCAAGCCCCTGTTTTCTCGCTAGACAGCTAACCGATGACGCTAGCCCTTCCGAGTATTGTCTACTAGCAGTTCTGTCAAACAAAATCTTACGATAGCTATCGACGAGATGGGGGAAATGTTCCTGCAACAAGTTCCTGAGTGATAGCCAAACTCCGAAGCGCTGGTTAAGACGGTCCACATAGAAATAGTCAACGCCAACATCTTTTATTGCTCTCAATAGTGAAGTCAAGCTCTCCTCGGTGTCAGATAAAAAAGGAAGAAATGGTCCGAGAAAGGCATAGGTTCTGATTCCTCTTCTCTTAGCTTCCTGCAGCAGGGCAAGACGACCAGTGGGTGACGAGCTTTTGGGCTCGATGAGACGGCGGAGGCTCTCATCAAGAGTGGTTATGGTCACACCAAATTCCACCTCGGATTTCGAAGCCAAGATATCAAGGTCTCGTCCCGCCAGCGCACTTTTAGTAAGAATGCTCAGAGGATAGTGGTGCAGAAGCAAAATCTCCAGACAACGTCTTGTCACCAGGTAGTTCGCTTCGGCAGGTTGCCAGCCATCACACACCGAGCTGATGAACACTCTGCCTACCTTTTTTCGTTTGACCTCGTGCCGAAGAACCTCGGGAGCATTCAACCTGACATCAACGAAACTGCCCCATGATTCGCCGGGATGGGAAAATCTGGTAGCAAATCTAGCATAGCAGTAAACACATCCATGTTCACAGCCGCCGTAGCAATTCACCGCGTAGTCAGCAAGTCCTGATTTGTTGAGCACCGACCGACACTCCACTTCGGTTACCCGGCAGTCTTTTTCAATCAATGTTGCTCCACCTGCCTCTAAGCTATTTACCTGCTTCCAACATATTTTACCACTAAACCCGGACCGCATAGCAGTAATTGCACTTACCAGATATATGGCTGATTTGACTTTCCGTGCGGGCTTTATTGATGGCTAGCAACGGACGCTATCCCAGAATAACCTCAGTGCCATATTGCGGAACCGAGACATCCCAACCTGTTTCTTTTTCCACAAATTTACCGAAGTCTATGGCTGATTGTTCTTCTCCATGGACAACAAATACGCGCCTCGGAGGTCTTCTTAATTTGGAGAGCCAGCTGAAAAGTTCGTTTCTATCCGCATGTGAGGATAAACCGTGAATTTGCTCGATTCTGGCTCTCACGGGATAGTAGTTGCCCAGTATTCTCACTTTGTCCGCACCATCGACAATCTGCCGTCCGAGTGTGCCAATAGCCTGATACCCGGCAAAGAGTATCGTGCTCTCTTTTCTCGAAATATTGGTTACCAAATGGTGCTTTATTCTGCCCCCGGTACACATCCCGGAACCGGCGATAATCATCACCGTACCAACGATGTGATTAATCGCCTTTGATTCATCGGTGGTCTGCGTCATAATCAAGGTTGGAAAGGCAAATGGTGACTTCTTACCCCGAACCAGCTTCAACATTTCTTCGTCATATAATTCAGCATGGCGTTTGAATACATCCGTAATGCTTATCGCCATGGGGCTGTCCAGAATGACCAGTAGGTGCGGGATTTGGTCTTCAAGAAGTAACTTGTTCATATAGTATAAAATCTCCTGGCTTCGCTCCAAGGCAAAACTGGGGACAACTATGTTGCCACCTGCTTTGTGGGTGGCATTTATGATTTCAGCTAGGCGATGGCTTATGCTGGCAGCGTCTTCGTGCACCTTGTCCCCATAGGTGGACTCAACCAGGATATAATCCACTTGCTCAAAGATAGTCGGGTCCTGCAATATAGGACTGTTCCACCGACCAATATCCCCGGAAAAAATAATCGTCCTTTTTTCCCCTTCTTGATTCAACTCAACTTTAATCATGGACGAACCAAGAACGTGACCCGCATCGTAGAAAGTGGCTTTCATTCCGTCGCCTAAGGAAACTGGCTTTTTATATTTCACCGCAGAAAACAGGGGGAATGAAGCCTTTGCCTCATCTACGGTATATAGTGGAATCTCGGGAAAGGGACCTCTTCTGCCTTCCCGCTCATGCCTCATCTTTTTAAAGGCGGCATCCTCTTCCTGCAGGTGAGCTGAGTCCAGGAGTATGATTTGAGTAATCTCTGCCGTTGCCTCCGTACAGTAAATTTTACCGTCGAAACCCGCGCACACCAGCTTGGGCAGTAGTCCGCAATGGTCCAGATGAGCGTGGGTAAGCAGAACCGCATCAATTGATTTAGGGGCAACGGGAAATGGTGCCCAGTTACGGCTCCTGAGCTCCCTTTCCTGATAAAGCCCGCAATCCACCAGAATTCTGATATTATTGCTTTCAAGTAGAAAGCAGGAACCGGTCACATTCCGGGCTGCTCCGAGAAAACGTAGCTTAATCTGCAAATCTACACCACCTTTTGCCGATTTTATGTCGCATAAATTTCGCTATGACGATGAAACAATCTACTTACGTTTCAACATATATTCCATCACTTCAGCGACGACAAATAGCGAGCCGGTAGCGCAGATAAGGTCGGCTGGTTTTGCTCTGGCTGAAGCCAGTTCCACGGCTGAGGCGACATTTTCCGCCACCTCTGGGACTATGCCCCGCCTCGAGAATTCGCTGACCAGTCTGTCCGGGCCTACCGCGCGGGGGTGGCGGGACCTGGTAACGATAATGGTGTCAGGGAAAGGTGCCAGTTCGGCGACCATCCCAGCGATATCCTTATCTGAAGAAGCACCAAAGATAAGTAATGCCCGGGCATAAGTAAAATACTGTTTCAGCGCCTTGACCAGCCTTCTCGTGGAGTCAGCATTATGGGCACCATCAACGAGAAACCAGGGCTTACGCTTGAGAATCTGAAGTCGTCCCGGCCAGCGCACCTGCGCTATCCCTCTAGCCATGCTCTCCGGCGAAATTTTGGCTCCCCGTTCCACCAGAATTTCAGCTACCGCCACCGCCGTGGCGGCATTTTCCAGTTGGTGCTCGCCAAGTAGCGGCAGGTTAAACTCATATTCGCCAATCAGCCCCTTCAATTGAAACGTTTGTCCCTCAGGGCTAAATGCCTTTCTTCGCCAGGTAATATCACTGCCCACCCTCACCAGCCTCACCCCCCGCTCCTGACATGTCCTTAAAATAACTGCCATCGCCTCTGGAGATTGCGGAGCGCAGACTGCTGTGCTTCCCGGCTTGATAATCCCCGCCTTTTCGGCGGCAATCTGGGCAAGGGTATCGCCCAGCACATCGGTGTGGTCAAAGCTGATGGATGTTATGGCACAAACTTCCGGCTTGACCACATTGGTGGCATCAAGCCGTCCCCCTAACCCTGTCTCCAGAACCTGATAATCAACCTCCTGCTCCTTGAAAAAGGCAAAAGCCAGTGCCGTTAGTATCTCAAAAGTGGTCAACTCGCCAATGGTTTTCAGGGCATTAACCGCTTCAACCTCAGGCTTTATTGTGGCAACCAACCTGGCGAAAGCTTCCTTGGCAATAGGTCTCCCATCAATCTGTATCCGCTCGGTGAAATCGAGGAGATGGGGTGAAGTATAAAGCCCCGTCCGATAGCCCGCTTGAGTTAAGATAGAAGCAATCATGGCTACGGTGCTCCCCTTGCCCTTGGTGCCGGCGATGTGAATTGACTTCGCCGCTTCCTGAGGGTTACCCAATCTTTCCAGTAGCGCTTCCACACGCCTTAAATCAAAGACAATTGCAGAACGTGGCATGCGCTCATAGTCAGCGAAGCGCAAAATGTAATCCAAAGCTGCCTGATAATCCACTGGCTCACTCCTCAATGTCACATCATAATCTTACTCTCTGAATCCAGACAGGTAAAGTCTAAAAATTCTGGCAAAATTAGTCCCGAAAGTCTTGACAAACACAATAGGTTGTGGTAGGATGAACTTCGTCCCACTATGGGATGTAGGTAGAGATGATGTATTGTCCCTATTGCGGTTTTCATGATTCTAAGGTTATCGATTCCCGGGAGATAAATGATGGCGTGCGCCGTCGGCGCCAGTGCCTGAAATGCAGCTCTCGTTTCACCACCTACGAGCGCTTACAGCCAGTAGGATTATTTGTTATTAAAAAAGACAAAAGGCGCGAGGAATTCAACCGGGACAAGCTCCTCACCGGCATCCGTAAGGCCTGCGAAAAAAGACCTTTACCCAGCGGCACGGTGGACGAGATTGCTGATGATATTGAAGCCGAGCTTTATCACTCTGGCAAGTTAGAGGTGCCCAGTTCCGTCATCGGAGATATGGTGATGGAAAGACTGAAGAGCCTGGACCATATCGCCTATATCCGCTTTGCCAGCGTCTACCGTGAATTCGCTGACATCACCACGCTAAAAGAGGTCGTTGACTCTCTGGTCAGTGGCGAGCCAGAGATAACCCGTCCCACCAACCAGTTGCCCCTCCTCTCCGCTGAAGAACTGGAGGAGCTATCGAAAAGAGACCAGAGGAAAGGCGAGACCAAATCAGTCAGGACAATTAAAGCCTGATAAACAGGAGCGACACAGTGAACCCGGATAGTCAATCAAGAAACAAAATGATAAACTCTCCTAACCGCAGCCAGATTGCCCGCATTGTTTTTGCGGCGGCTGAGTCCATGGGCATAGCTGACCGAAGGTTAGTCGAGCGGGTCACCGCTCAGGTCATTGAACGTCTGGAACGACAACAAGCCCAAAACCTGCCACCAACCTTGCCGGGAATGGAAGACCTGGTGATAAAACGGCAGCGCCGACAGATTCGCTTGCCCACTGACACTGACATACTGACGGTGGTGGAGGAAATCTTAGCTGCAGAAGAACGAAAACACGCAGAGGAGGAGAAAACTAAAATGAAAAGGACTGTTACCGCCAGGCCAAAAAAACAACCTTCTCCTCAGGTCAAGCTTAGTGAAAATGCACTTCATGTCCTGCAAAAGAGGTATCTCAAGAAAGATAAAGAGGGGAAAGTTATTGAGACACCCGAGGAGATGTTCCAGCGTGTGGCTCAGGCAATCGCTTCAGCGGAACTGATTTACCACCCCAAGGCAAACGTCAAGACCGGGGAAGACAAATTCTACCAGCTGATGTCTAATCTGGAATTTCTGCCCAACTCCCCCACCCTGATGAACGCCGGGCGGGAATTAGGACAGCTATCCGCCTGTTTTGTTCTGCCTATCGAGGACTCAATGGAATCCATCTTCGAATCGGTGAAAAACACGGCGCTCATCCATAAAAGTGGCGGAGGGACCGGGTTTTCCTTCTCCAGACTGAGGCCAGAAAAAGATAGAGTTGGCTCCACCGGTGGGGTAGCCAGCGGGCCGGTCTCCTTTATCCGGGCTTTTGATACTGCCACCGATGTCATCAAGCAGGGGGGCATGCGTCGGGGGGCAAACATGGGCATTCTGAATGTTGACCACCCGGACATCATGAAATTTATCACTGCCAAAGAGGACCCAGCCGCCCTGACCAACTTTAATATCTCCGTAGCGGTCAATACAGAATTTATGAAAGCGGTCAAAGCAGGTGCTGACTTTAACCTGATTAACCCGCGCACCAAAGAGGTCGAGGGGAAGCTCAATGCCAAAGAGGTCTTTGACAAAATCGTCGAGATGGCCTGGAAAACCGGCGACCCGGGCATTGTCTTCATCGACCGCATCAATAAAGATAACCCGACTCCCCATTTAGGCAAAATCGAAAGCACCAATCCCTGCGGTGAGCAGCCTTTGCTCCCCTACGAATCCTGCAACCTGGGCTCAATCAATTTAGCAAAAATGCTGCGTCGCAAAAATGGAGCCGTTGAAATTGACTATGCCAAGCTGGCAGCGACCATCAAGACAGCGGTCAGGTTTCTGGATAATGTCATTGATGTCAATAAATTCCCCATTCCCCAGATAGAGGAAATGACCAAAAAGACCAGGAAAATCGGTCTTGGCGTCATGGGCTTTGCCGATATGCTAATCCAGCTTGGTATCCCCTATGACTCAGAAGAAGCATTGAAATTAGCAGAGGAGATGATGTCGTATATATCTCGTGAGGCAACCAAAGCCTCCGTGGAATTGGGTAAAGAGCGCGGCGGCTTTCCCGCTTTTGAAGGGAGCGTCTATGACGTTCCCGGTGGTCTCAGAGTGAGAAACGCCACCCGCACCACCATCGCACCCACCGGCACCCTGAGCATGATTGCTGGCTGCTCCAGCGGCATTGAGCCTCTTTTTGCCCTGAGCTACACCAAAAATGTTTTAGACGGCGCCCGACTCGTGGAGGTCAACCCTTATTTTGAGGAAGCGGCTCGCAGCCGAAGCTTCTATTCCCAGGAATTGATGCAAAAGCTGGCTGACGGAGTTCACCTCAGCAAGATTGAGGGCATACCCAACGATGTCAAGCGGATATTTGTCACTGCCCATGAAATAAGCCCGGAATGGCATGTCAGGATGCAGGCTGCTTTCCAGAAGTCCACCAACAATGCCGTTTCCAAAACAGTCAATTTCCCCCACGAGGCTACCCGTGAAGATGTGGCTAAAGTATATCTGCTCGCCTATGAGGAGGGCCTTAAGGGGATAACCATCTACCGTGACCGAAGCCGCGAGGCGCAGGTGTTGACCACAGGTAAAAAAGAGGTGGAAAAAGCGGAAAGCAGTAAGCTCACCCCAAGGAAACGAGCCAAAATAACCACCGGGATAACGGAAAGGGTAACCACCGGCTGCGGCTATATCTATGTCACGGTGAATTCTGATGAGCACGGCATCTGCGAGGTCTTTTCCCATCTGGGCAAAACCGGGGGCTGTGCTTCCGCCCAACTTGAAGCCACCTGCCGACTTATCTCACTGGCTTTGCGGTCAGGGGTGGATTTGACTTCTGTGGTCAGACAGCTCCGTGGTATCCGCTGTCCATCCATTGCCTGGGAAGAGGGCAAGTCCATACTCTCCTGTGCCGATGCCATCGCCAGCGTGCTGGAAAAGCATATCAGCGGCTATGATGGCAAGCCCAGGCCAGAGGACTACGGCTTAGCCAAGAACCTTGCCGGGCAATGCCCGGAATGCAGCAATATGCTCATCTATCAGGAAGGCTGTTTCATCTGCCCCGCCTGTGGCTATACCAAGTGCTAGGGGAGAGGGAAGAGGTTTTGGAGAGGGGCGAAGCCCCTCTCTTATATCTACTCCCCTTTCCCTTATCAAGTGGGAAGGGGGTTTAGGGGGATAGGTTGGTAAACAAGTCTGAGGACTGCTGCCATAATGTCAGCGTTCACCTTGATATGATATGATGGAAAGGAAAAAGTAAATAAGAAAGGTGACGCTGATGAAGATTATTGATTTGCGCAGTGA
>CAZUSN010000049.1:0-9570 GCA_964623035.1 uncultured Dehalococcoidaceae bacterium
CGGAGCGATGTCGAAAAACTGAAGAGGTGGGGGGTAAATGCCGTGCTGGTGGGCTAGGCTCTGGTTACGGCTACTGATATCCCTGCCAAGATGAGGGAGCTAATCTTATGACCCGGGTCAAGATTTGCGGTATCAGTGAGCAGGCTCACGCCCTAGCTGCTGCTGAAGCCGGGGCTGATTTCATTGGGCTTATCTTTGCTCCCAGCTCAAGACAGGTGACCCCCGCCCAAGCAAAAAGGATAGCCGCCGCGGTGAAGCAAAGCGGACACACCGCCGAGGTGGTTGGCGTCTTCGTCAATGTAACTGCCACGGTGGTAAACAAAATTATTGATGTCTGTCATTTGGACTGGGTGCAGTTGAGCGGTGATGAATCGTGGGAATACTGCCGTGAGCTTGACAAGCCATTGATTAAAGTGGTTCGGGTGAGCCACGAGCAGAGCCCTGAGGAAATCCTTGACTTCTTAGCCCGCGGGGCAAATGTCCTTGCCCGCAAAAAACATTTATTCCTGCTCGATTCCCGGGCGCAGGGGAAGTACGGGGGAACAGGAAAGACCTTTGACTGGAGCTTGGCCCGGCAGATAGCGGAACATTTCCCCGTGATTATCGCTGGTGGTCTCACTCCGGAGAATGTCGCTAGAGCCATAAAAGTGGCAGCACCCTGGGGAGTGGATACCTCCTCAGGCGTGGAACTAGGCGGGAAAAAGCATGTGGCTAGAATCAGGGCTTTTATTGAAGCGGTGAGGAGATGCGATGCGCATAGATGATAGACCCGATTCACGTGGCTACTTCGGGCAATATGGCGGTAAGTTTGTCCCGGAGACATTAATGGCTGCGCTCAGTGAGCTTGAGACAGCCTATGATAAAGCACGCGCTGACGCCAAGTTCCAGCAGCAGTTCCAGCAGCTCTGCCGCGACTACATTGGCCGACCTACTCCCCTTTATCCTGCCCAGCAGCTATCCCGACAGACAGGCGGGGCGACCATTCTGCTGAAACGGGAAGACTTAGCCCACACCGGAGCCCATAAAATTAATAATGCGGTCGGACAGGGGCTGCTCGCCAAGCGCATGGGAAAAAGGAGGGTAATTGCGGAAACCGGCGCTGGTCAACACGGTGTCGCTGTGGCGGCGGCTTGTGCCATGCTCGGCATGGACTGCATCGTCTATATGGGGGAGGAGGACATGCGCCGCCAGTCGCCCAATGTCCTGCGCATGAAACTGATGGGGGCTGAAGTGCGCCCGGTATCTTCAGGCAGCCGCACCTTGAAAGACGCCATCAATGAAGCTATTCGTGACTGGGTGAGCAATGTCCAGGATACCTACTACCTGCTTGGTTCCGTCGTTGGTCCCCACCCCTACCCGATGATGGTGCGCGACTTTCAGTCGATAATCGGGGAGGAGGCCAGAGAGCAGGTTCTGGCAGCATACCATCGCTTACCTGATTATCTGGTCGCCTGTGTTGGCGGGGGCAGCAACAGCCTTGGCCTGTTCCATCCCTTTTTTCATGATAGCCAGGTCAAATTCATTGGCGTTGAGGCTGCGGGGCTGGGTCTGGAGACCGGACAACATGCGGCTACTCTAAGCGCCGGCAAGGCTGGCATACTGCACGGGACCAAGTCATATCTGCTCACCGACGATAACGGTCAGATACAGACCACCCATAGTATTGCCCCCGGGCTGGACTATCCCGGAGTTGGCCCGGAACACAGCTACTATAAAGATATCGGTCGTGCCACCTATGTTGCCGTTACTGATGCCCAGGCACTGGAAGGTTTTAAACTTTTATGTCAAACTGAGGGCATAACTCCAGCACTGGAACCGGCCCACGCCATATACTATGCTGCAAAACTAGCTGCCGAATTACCAGCGAATAAGCTCATCGTGGTTAACCTCTCCGGCCGTGGCGATAAAGACCTGGAGATAGTCATCAAAGCAATAGAGAAGAAACGATGAGCCATATTGTTTCTGTTTTCAAACCAGAGCATAAGGCACTGATTGCCTATCTTACGGTAGGTTATCCCGATTTGGAGACAACGAAAAGAGCAGCCCTCACCTTAGCCAAAAATGGCTGCGACATTATTGAGCTGGGTATCCCCTTTTCCGACCCGTTGGCTGATGGCGCCACCATCCAGAAGGCAAGCCAGCACGCCTTGCAGCAGGGGGTAACGCCAAAAGTGTGTCTGAGAGTAGCCCAACAGCTTCATCAGAAGATAGACACACCGCTGGTCTTCATGACTTATTATAACCCAGTGTTTAGCTTCGGGCTGGAGGCTTTCTGTCAGAGCTGCACTGAAGCTGGCATCAGCGGTCTCATCATTCCCGACCTGCCGCCAGAAGAGGGGGAAGAGCTGGAAGTCATCACCAGAAAACACCACCTTGACCTGATATATCTCCTGGCACCCACCAGCACTGAGGAGCGCATCGCTCTGGTGGCAGCGAAGTCCAGAGGGTTTATTTACCTCGTTTCACTGACCGGCGTTACCGGAGCCAGAAAGACCCTGCCTACCGAGCTAGAGAACTTCGTGAAGCGAGTCCGCCAGAAAGCCAAGCAACCTCTCTGCGTCGGCTTCGGCATATCAAATCCCCAGCAGGCAGGTCGCATCGCCAGAATAGCTGACGGTGTCATCGTAGGCAGCCGACTCATTGAGCTGATTGAGAAAGATGCCTCTCTTGCCTCGCTTAAAGCGTTTACCTTGAGTTTGCGGAAAGCTTTGGATTCGGGAAATATATAGCCTCTAGACACCTTCTCGTAAAGAACGCAGGCTACCACTTGCCCTTTAACTTTTGATAGGTATCAGCCAAGGCTTCGGGCAATACTTTTACCTCAGACAGTACGGGCATAAAGTTAGTATCACCCTGCCACCGGGGGACAATGTGGGTGTGAAAATGGTCTTCAATGCCTGCCCCTGCCGCCTTCCCCATATTTATGCCGATGTTAAAGCCACCGGGGTTAAATACTCCCTTCAGAACCTTGATGCCCCGGCTGACCAGTTCAAAATGTTCCTGCTGCTCATCTTTGGTTAGCTCTTCCAAGCCAGCCACATGTCGATAAGGAGATACCATCAGGTGACCCGGGTTGTAGGGGTAGCTATTCAGAATGACGAAGTTTTTATTTCCCCGAAACAGGATATAATTTTGAACGTCTTTATTCTCCTTCGGTTTTTCACACAGAATACATCCCTCTGATTTCTCCATCTGGATATACTGTATCCGCCATGGCGCCCAGATTTGCTCCATGTCATTCTCCTTTTCCCTGTCAGAAATTCAACTACCAGGTTATTTCCACTCGATGGAAGGCTTCGGCTAGCTCGAAATTTTCCCCCTTAGCCATATCCTTAGCTCGCTGCCGCAACCATTTCTCCATATCAGCGAAGGGATGACCACTTACCTGACTCTTATGGCAACGCAAAGCAGCTAGCTTAATATCAAAGGTATCAGTAATATCCGAGCGATAATTGATATCATCCACCGAGGCCCAGAGTAGAACCTCTTTTACCTTATGCGGCTGAAGCCCCTCCTTCAGCAAATCGGGGTAGGAATACAGGTCTCTGGCATAAGGGAAAATAGCATCGAGCGTCACCTGCCCGGTAATGCGGTGGTCACGGTGCCAGACATAGCGCCGGTAGGGGTCAGCCGTAACCACGACCTCGGGTCGGTACATCCTTATCAGGCGCACAATCTCTTTCCGGAACTCAGGCGTATCCTCCAAAGCCTGGTCCTCATGACGTAAAAAGATAACCTCCCTCACCCCCAGTACCTTGGCAGCATCCAGTTGTTCCTCTTCCCGAATCTTCGCCAGCTTCTCTGGCTTCATATTAATATCACTGGTGCCTTTATCGCCGCTGGTGCAGACCACATAGACAACATCCTTCCCCTCCCTCACCCAGCGGG
This sequence comes from uncultured Dehalococcoidaceae bacterium, assembly GCA_964623035.1. Lineage (GTDB taxonomy): Bacteria > Chloroflexota > Dehalococcoidia > Dehalococcoidales > RBG-16-60-22 > CAZUSN01. The sequence continues at coordinate 3,889 of CAZUSN010000049.1, forward strand.
CTACCGTGCCAGCGACACCGAATTCGGCATCGTCCGGGTGTGGCATAACTACCAGTACATGGGCTTTCTTTGCTGTCATTTAATGACTCCTTAATATCGAGTAATGCTTTTCACCAAACTAATTTGCCAGCAGCTTGCGGCACTCCCTCAGCACCGCCTCAGCGATATTGGACCAGCTAAACCCGACCACTGAGGCTCGCATCAAATCGACTGCTTGGTTACTGTGGCTTGACCGAGAGAGAAGAAGCGCTATTTTATCTGCCAAACGATGAGGGGCATTATCTGGTACCAGGTATCCCGTCTCACCCTGGCGAATAATACTCCCGGCACCACCCACCTCAGTTGCCACCACCGGAGTCCCACAAGCCAGAGATTCCAGAGCCACCAGCCCGAAGCTTTCGTAATAGGAGGGAATAACACAGACATCAGCAGTATTATAGAAACGGGGCATTTCCTCATATTTGACCCTGCCCAAGAAAACCACCAGGTCCTCTATCCCGAGTTCCCGGGATAGCCGCTGCAAACGTTCTATTTCATGGTGGCTATTTTCATCCCCCCCGATAACCAATAGTTTTGCTTTACCATCAAGGTAGGTCACTGCCTTCAGTAATTTATCTATGCCCTTCAGGGGCTCAATCCGCCCGACAAACAAAATAGTCTTACTACCATTGAGGTTCAATTGTTGTTTCGCAGCTATCCTGTCCACGGGTTGAAATAACTCCAGATTCACGCCACAGGGGATAACACCAATGGTCTCGGGTGAAGCGCCGTAGTGCCAGATGAGGTCAGCTTTTTCTCCCTCGGTAGCAGCAATAATGCGATGACAATCCTTGACCAGGCACCTCTCAGTTTCGATTCGAAGCTCAGGCTCTGCTTCACCGACGCCAATGGCGTTTTTGACCGCACCAAGCGTATGGAACATCGCCATATGAGGAATATCCCACCACTCCTGGAGATGCCTCCCCACCCAACCCGAAAGCCAGTAATGACTGTAGATTAAATCATAATGAAGGTGGTTACGTTTTCGAAAATTCTCCAGACGCCTGGCGAAGTCAGGAAGATGAGAATAGACGGCTAACTTATCTATTTCCCCATCCTTCCCCGCCTTGAGATGAATGAGCCGGGCATTCTGACCCAGTTCATAAACCTGTTTATCTCTGGGGTCATGGACTCGAGTATAAACATCGACCAAATGTCCGCATTTCCCCAGTTCACGGGCAAGTTCCAGAACGTAAACGCTCATCCCGCCGGTATCCTTCGTGCCCAGCCTGCCCAGCGGGCAACTGTGAGCACTGAGCATGGCAATTCTCAGTTGTCCGTTTCGGGTTAAACTTCTTTCTACCATATCACTATATCGTCACCCTCAGCTAAAAGTTATCTGACAATTATAGAGAGGAATTTCTTTACCGCCCAACTGGTATTTGTATTTTTCTGCCCCCTTGAGAAAATCCCATTTCTTCCTGCCCTGCTGAATGCTCTCCTGGATACAGAGGACTTTTGAGAGCAAGCCCACACTCAAGGAGTCATATTCAGGGTTATAGCCACTATTATAGAGGTACATCGCCCCATTATAATCGAAACCCATGGTCATAGCCACAGTCGCTTTCTCCACTTCGAGAATGCCGAACCTGAGCAGTTTAAGCTCAGCCATTGCTTTAGCCAGTGACCGGAAAAACAACTCCATCTGGGCAGTCAAGAATTCAGCTTTCTCTTCCCGGCTCAGAGTAAAAAGTCGCAGAAAGGTATCCATTAATCCATCAACTTGTGGCGAGCCCACTTCCTGACAGCGATAAACTACGTCACCTGCCTTCCATAACCGTCTCAGCTTGCGCCTTACTTCATGACGCTGCTTTCTATCTAAGCTCTCCAGATACTCCTCCCAGGTAGAGGGCAAATCCATCTCCACGGAGACTTCTTCCTCACGGCAAAGAACCTCAAACCCCCAGTTTCGGGCTACCTCTATCAGGCTGGTCATCACCATGGAATCAGGTCGCAAAGGCTTTAAGCTCAGCTGACTGATGCCCCGCTGCTTCAAATCATCAAGCAGGACATTGAAAAAAGCTTTTTCTTTTCCTGGAACCACAATGAAATCCTGATAGTCACAGACATCAGGACTGCCAATGAAGGAAGCTTCTTTTCCTCTCACCTGAAGCGGAACAATGCCGATGATATCTGACTGCTCCCTCACCGCAGCCAAATAAAGTTCTGTCCCGGGCTGAAATACACGCCACCAGACCTCTAACCAAGGGGGTAAAACAAAAACTGAGCCCCACTTCAAGCGATGGCTTGAGTCAGTCCAGTATGAAGTGAGGCTACCAAAGCTCTCCTGAGTAACGGTATAGCTCATACTTAATAATAAAGTGTAGCATCTTGCTCTATTTAAAATCAACGAGGATGCTTTTCGGTCATATTTATGATATAATTAAAAATTAAACTTGCAATTTACTGAGAATAGGACATTATGATGACTGAAAAAACCCCTGTTGACCTGAAAACGTTTCTTGAAAACGTAAACAAGAAAGATAAGCTTAGCGGCAAGAAATGCCGGTTTTCCTGGAAAAAGCGAAAAAAAAAGTAAAGCGAAAAGCTGCACTTCATTCTCGGCTGCTTACTGCCGAATCAAATGGGTGTCCTTCACGAGCGAAATCAGGTAAATAGTCGCCTGAGGCGCCCATCTCCTGCACCCATCCATTTTCCAACCCCAGCTCATCCAGTAACCGGGTGACTTCTGAATACTCTTCTGAGGTGATTCCCCGAGCCAGAAGCGGCATCTGCTTTGCCCGGTGGGCGGGGAAATATTGCGCCATGATGCTGACGGTTACCGTGGGCGACACCTCGCGAATCAGCCAGGTAAGTGATTCCCGACTCCCCGCCAGTTGATTAGGCAATATCAGGTGGCGCACAATCAATCCTCTCTGGGCAATACCATCATCATCCACCACCAGGTCACCAACCTGTCGATACATCTCCCGAATAGCGGCACGAGCCCGTGTCACATAGTCTGAGACCCGGGATAACCTCCTGCCCCACCTATTACTGGCATATCTCAGGTCAGCCAGATAAACGCTTATTACACCGTCAAGTTCCCTCAAAGTTTCCAGCGAATCGTAGCTGCTGGTATTATAGACCAGCGGCAACCGAAGTCCCATCGGCACTGCCTCTAGTACCGCCCGAACCAGTTGCGGGACAAGGTGCGATGGGGAAACGAGATTGATATTATGGCACCCCAGTTCATCCTGAAGGTAGAGCATACGCTCGGCTAAAGTATGCGGGTCAATCTCCTTACTTCGCCAGTCCTTCAAATTCTGACTTATCTGGTAATTCTGACAATAGACACAGCTCATATTGCAGTTGCCGAAAAAGACTGTACCCGAACCTCTGGTGCCAGAAATAGCCGGTTCCTCTCCATGGTGAGCACAAACAGCAACGACTATCGGTAGATGCGCAGAACGGCAAAAGCCGAGTTCGTTTTCCAGCCGATTGACCCCGCATTCTCGGGGACAGATATCGCAGGAGCGCAATCGTGCTTCCAGCGCCTCAGCCCGTCGCCCCAATTCCCCTGACCGATAAAGAGCCATATATGCCGGTTCCGTAATCCCCATTCCTTAATCACCTGACTATTATTGTTTACGTCTGACCTCTAAGACAAGGTTGTTTATGCCCAGAACTTCTACAGTGTCACCCGCCGGAATGTCCCCAGCAACCGATTTCGCCTGCCAGTATTCACCCTTGACACGAACAACTCCAACCGGCTTCAGTGGTTCAACGACCTTAGCTTCAAGACCCGCCATTCCTTCCGAGCCAGTAACTTGCTTCACATGAAAACTGGGGATAATCATCTTATGAATGATAAAGACAAGAGCACCCAGCAGCAAACCCAGAACAATAGCCACCGAGAGTGGAATTCTGATTTTAAAAAACCACAAGACCAAGAGCACCAGAACTACCGCGGCTGCGTCATCCATTAACAAGACCAAAACCTTGAGCCAGTCTTTAAGCGTCCCTCTCATAGACTTCCCGTCACTGCTTAGAGCTCAAACTGCCAGGCACACCAGTACTGTGGAGGGTGGGCATCTGGAGGACAGGCTAAACAACTCATCTTGATTTTAGGGTCAATCACCTCGGCATAAGAACTGAGAAAGGCCATGCCCACCGCCTTGCAGGGAAATTCGCCCCTGCCGTCCCTGATTCTTGCCTTCTGCGGCGGACAATCAGTGAAGCGCAGCACCGCCCGCTTATCCGAGAGCTCCACCGCTTTAGGTTTAAAGACAGCTAACAATGGGTCGAGCTCAATTACCTTAATAAGGTTGCGAACCGGGCTGCCTTCATCAATGGTGAAATACTTCCGAATTCTCCTCGCCTGAACCAGACAGAGCCTCCGCCACACTTCCACATCTATTTCCAGAGCCGTATCCAGACCGAATTTCTCCTCAACCAGAGTAAACCATAGACCATCAAGACTATATGAAGCCCTGGAACATAGCTCGACCAGCTTTTCAGCGGGAATCCGCGAATGCTCAACCCTAGCCATCGACGTCATTCCTTTCTATCTGGACAATTTGCGCAATTTTTCCAGTGCCACTTCTATGCGCCTCAGGCATCGCTCTTTACCCAGCACCGTCATAGTCTGAAACAATGGGGGTGCCGCCGTCCGCCCGGTAACCGCCACCCTGAGTTCACCAAAGAACTGACCGGTCGTTAGCTTCAGTTCCTCAGCCAGAGGTCGGAGCACCTCTTCCAGCGATTCCTCGCCAAAGGTTTTTAACTGCCCTAATCTCTGCTGGCTTACCTCCAGCGCTTTAATGGCTGCCTCCCGGGTCATTCCTTTGCCGATGAGCCAGTTAGCATCATAATCAAGTTCAGCAACAAAGAAAAATTGAGATAGCTCAGCGACTTCAGCTAACGTTCGGGCACGCTCCTGAATAAGAGGCATAACTTGCCTGACATAGTTTATAGATAAAGGTCGCTTTACCTCAGACGGTAATCCCTTATCTAAAAACGGAAGAGCACACTGAACAAAATCTTCCGCACTTAAGCCACGGATATATACTCCGTTCATCCAGTTGAGCTTTTCCAGATTAAAGATAGCTGCCGTTTTGCTGATTCGTTCCAGAGAAAAATTGCGTATCAGTTCCTCTCGGGATAAAAGCTCGGTCTTATCATCCAGAGACCAGCCAAGCAGAGCCAGGAAATTGACCATCGCCTCAGGCAGATAGCCCTGTGCCTGATACTCGGTGATGGACACCGCTCCATGACGCTTGCTCAGTTTGGAACGGTCAGGACCCAGTATCATCGGGAGATGGGCTAGCTGTGGCATCTCGTAGCCCAGCGCCTGGTAAAGCAGTCTGTGTCTGGGAACGCTGGGCAGCCACTCCTCAGCGCGGAGCACGTGGCTAATTGCCATCATATGGTCATCAACGACATTGGCAAGATGATAGGTGGGATAGCCGTCCGACTTGAGCAGGACAAAATCATCAATGGTGCTGTTTTCCACCCTCACCTCACCCCAGATGAGGTCGTTGAAGCTGGTCTGCCCCTCAAGCGGCGTTTTGAAGCGGACTACCGGGGTGACGCCTTCAGCCTCTTTTCGCGAACGCTCGGCGGCACTCAGCTCACGGCAGCGCCGGTCATAGCCCGGTGGCTGTTTGCGCTTGGCCTGCTCCTTTCGCATCTCCTCAAGAC
>CAZUSN010000050.1:0-9523 GCA_964623035.1 uncultured Dehalococcoidaceae bacterium
CAACACCGGGTAAGAAAATTAGGGGCTTTGTCATGATAACCGGGCCACCGGTGAAGACAAGTATGGCGATATAAAAGAAGCATACGGCCGCCAGCAGGACAAAGGAAAAAGAGGCCCAGGAACACACCCAACGCAGTCTATGAGTGGCTATGGCAACAACCGCGCCTAAAATCAGACTCAGGAAGCCTATAAACAATAGTAATATCGGCTCCATAGCTAAAAAACACCCTGATACCAAATCAAAATCAATGGAACACTCCGACAGATAAATATTGAACGAAAGGCCAGCCGAGCAATGGCGCCAAAAAGCATAAAGCCATTAAAATGACAAGCGGTACCGTCATCGCCGCCGGAGGGTCTTTTATCGCCACTGATGCTTTCTCCGATACTTTACCGAAGAAAACCCTATGTCCGACGAGCAGGTACCAAGCAAAAGCAGCCAGGCTTTCCAGGATGACGAGCACTCCCATAAAGGGGCCAGCTATCCCACCAATCTCAAAAGCCCCGGTGAACATCATAAATTTGCTCCAGAAACAGGATAGGGGAGGTACGCCGGTGACGGCAAAAAGTCCGATGACAAAACCCACTGAGACCAGGGGCATCTTTCGGCCCAGACCACTCAGTTCCCTGATGCTTTTGGAGCCGGTAGCATAGGCGATAGCGCCGACCGATAAAAAGAGCAGACCTTTGGCACAGCCATGGTTGATAATGTGCAAAATGCCTCCCTCAAAGCCGGTGGTAGAGCCCATAATCCCTAAGGAAACGCCAAAGAGAATATAGGCCAGATGACCAATGGTGGAAAAGGCAAGGAGCCGTTTCAGGTCATCCTGGATAAAGTACATGATGACCGAGATAAGTATGGTGACCACTGCCATGGCGCCCATTATCAACCCAGCGGTATGAGAAATGGTCACATTAGATACCGCCACCCTGGCAACAAGGTAAACACCTGCCTTGACCATCGCCGCAGCGTGAAGATAGGCGCTCACCGGCGTTGGTGCCACCATGGCATCAGGTAGCCAAGTATAGAACGGAATCTGGGCTGCCTTAGCCCAAGCCGCAATCAGGATTAACAGAAAGACAGCTAGCTTTAAACCTGGCGTCAGGCTATCCAGTGCGTTGAAAGCGAAAGAGCCGGTCTGCACGAAGATAAGGGTCAAAGCAGCGAGAAGAGAGATTCCACCAAGGTGGGTCAGGAGCAGAGCTTTAAACCCATTGCCTAAGGAACGGCTGTCCCGGTGATATGAAATCAGTGCCCATGAGCACATGGTGGTCATCTCCCAGAAAATAAATAGCTGGAGGAAGCTCGGGGAGATGGCAATGCCGACCATAGAGCCGATGAAGAGCAGCATCCAGAAGTAATAACTGCCCTTCGCTTCCAAATAGGCATGGTCCTTATTCCTCGGGCTCAGATATTCCGCCGAATAAACGACGACTAAAACACCAACGATGGTGATTACGATAAGCATAAGCGAGCTTAACGGGTCAATAAGAAAGCCGAAAATCTGGGTCTTGGTGCCTACCCAGGGGAGCTGCCCGATGAAAAGTGTATTGCTGCGGGGGTAGCCCCAAATGATGGCGAGCATGCCAAGAGCAAAGGTGATAGTTGCCAGAATTGCCGGAATCCGGTCTCCTCTCCGCTCCTTCAGGGGGTAGGAGAGAAACGCCCCGATTATTGGTACCAGGACTAAGGTTAGTAGCCAGCCACTCATACTTTAGCTTCCCACTTCGCTTATTTTTTGCACTTCCACAGAAGTGCGGCAGTTTGGGCAAAAGCTAAGCCATTTCATATCGGCAGGCTCCATGCCCAGTTCCTTGGACACTTCAGTGGCTATCTTGTTCATGATTCGCTGCGTGGTGAAGGCTTCACCACATCGCTCGCACTTTGCCATCAGCAGTTCTACCGTAATATTGAGGTCTGCCTTGTTATCGGTGGCCAATTCAAACTCCTGGCTCATGGTGATGGCTTCCACTGGGCAGACCTCGGCACATCGGGCACAATAGGTGCACCTGCCAAGCTGGTACTCAAGGATTCTCTTGCTATCCTGGTCTGTGAGCATGATAAGTCTTGGCGGGCAGACCATGGCACACGCACCACAGCCGATGCATTTATTGATATCCACCTGTACCCTTCCCCGGAAACCCTCCGGTGGTGGTGACGGCTGGAAGGGATAGGGCAAGGTAACCCTTAGATTCTTCAGGCAGATTAATGCTTCCTTGAACTTGCTTCCCAGCATGGTTTACCTTTTCCTGGACAGACTTCGTAATTCTTCCTGTGTATAGATTTTCACTTTCTTAGTCTTGGTATCGACTACCTGAAGCCTTTCCGTGCAAGAAAAGCACGGGTCAATGCTGCCGATAATGATGGGCGCATCCGCAATCGAATAACCCTTGAGCATGGCCGGAACTGACTGCAGGTTAGCATAGCTGGGTGCCCGTACCCGCCACCGGTAGGGGCGGTTATCTGGACCGGTAATGACATAATGGATACATTCACCGCGCGGGGCTTCGACATAAGCTATGCCTTCCTGCCAGGGAGGGATTTCTTTTACATCAGCCATGATTTCACCGTTTGGCATCAGTTTTATGGTTTGCCTGACCAGATTGATTGATTCTAAGGTCTCCCGCAATCTGACTATAGTTCGCGCCCAGATATCTCCCTCTGCTTCCGTGATAACCTGGGGTGGAACTTCGGCATAAGCAGCATAGGGATGATTAGCCCGGCTGTCAATGGCAATTCCCGAGCCACGTACCGTAGGACCAACCGGGCAAAATTGCCGCGCCGTCGCTCGTGTTAAAATGCCCACATTTTTAAGCCGCAAATGTAGAGTCGTGTCTCCTATGGCAGCATTAATAAGTTCCTTTAGCTGTGATTCTATTTTATCAACCACCTCCAATATTTTGGGCGGCTGCTCTTTGGTGATGTCACGGCGCACCCCCCCTATCAGGTTCATGCCGTAGGTTTTGCGGTTCCCGGTGATTAGCTCACAGAGCCACATCACAGGTTCCCGTATACGCCAGGCCTGCATTAAAACGGTGTCAAAGCCAATGATATGGCCGGCAATACCAAACCAGAGAAGGTGACTGTGAATTCTCTCCAGCTCAAGAAGGAGGGTTCTGATAAATCTGGCTCGCGGAGGTATTTCTATTCTGGCCGCTTGCTCGATTGCCTGACAGTAACACGTACTGTGTATATATCCTCATATACCTCATATGCGTTCGGCAAGAAAACAGACCTGGTTGTAGGTCAGGACACTATCTCCAAGCTTTTCAATGCCCCGGTGATTGTAAAACCCCCGATAATCACATCCGGTGATTTCTTCACCTTCAACGAAGACTCTGAAATAGGCGGGCTCCTCGAGGACCGGGTAGAAAGGGCCAATTGGTAAAACAGTGGCTGGAGATTCCGGCGTCTTCAAAGGTACGGCATTTTCTGGCGCTGCGGGGGGCTTGTAATTATAAGGAAAGCTCTTTCTTAACGGATGAACCCCCTGCGGCCAGTCATCGGCGAGAATAAGCCTTCTTGAGTCAGGATGGTCACTAAATTCAATGCCCATCATGTCAGCGCATTCGCGCTCCGACCAGTTAGCCCCCGGTATGACGGAAGAAATGGACTCAACAGTTGGCTCAGTGACACTGACCTGAGCTTTAAGGACAACCGTCAGGCGCTCCTGGTCAAAGGAAAAAATATGGTTGACCTCGAGCTTGTTGCTTTCTTTGCTGCGGTCTGTAGCTACTGAGGTAACAAATCTAGCCCCCAGGTTAAAAATTTCTTGGCAAATGCCACGAATAGAATTGGGGGTTATCCTAAGATAAAGAGTGCCCGGGATAGGCAAGTTGCTTCCAGTGAACGCCTGGGGAAACTTCTCCGTTAGTCGCTCAACTAGCTCTTTTCCTGAAGCTAACTTTTTGGTCTTCGGCATAAGCCAACTCTCCTTAGATTTTGACCGGTTACCAATATCAACTTTTTGCTGGGCTGATCACCGTCCCGGGCAGTGTGCCCACGCCACTAATGACGGCTTTGGCTGCCTTTTCCTTGAGCCGCGACATTATGGATTCGAAATCGTCAAACACTAGAGCCCGAGACGGACAGGTACTCACACAAGCCGGTCTTTTGCCTTCATTTAGGCGATGAATACAAAGGTCGCATTTGCGCATGACCCGGTTTAAAAGGTCAAACGTGAGCACGCCAAAGGGACATACCATGGCGCAAAGTAGGCAGCCGATACATTTCATGTGGTATATAATGACCGGCCCATTCTCCACCCTGATAATGGCGCCGGTGGGACAAACGAGAAGGCAGGGATGTTTCTCACACTGCCGGCAGTTCATGGGGACAGCGTGTTTTTCGTGCACTGGCACCACGGTCATATAAGAATGACCATCATGCTCACGCTCGCAGGCAACTTCACAGGAGCGGCAATAGATGCAGCGGTTAGTATCAATGTAAAGGACCTTATTCATGTTCGCCGCCACTTTTCTAGCCGACATGCGGCAGCCTTGTATTCCGGAATCTTGGCTGTCGGGTCCAGGGCATCTGTGGTCAGGCTATTGGCACCCGGGAAATGGAAGGGGACGAAGATCACTCCCGTCGGGACTTTATCCGTGACTGTGGCTTTCGCGATGATGCTGCCTCGCTTGGTCACCACCTTGACCTCATCATTGTGGGCAATTTTGTATCTTTCGGCATCAAGAGGGTTTATTTCCACGAATAGTTCCGGACTCCGCTTGAGCAGGGAATCACTGCGTCTGGTCATTGTCCCCGAGTTATAATGCATGACGACACGCCCGGTTGTCAAGAGCAGGGGATATTCTTGGCTGGTCGGCTCGGCAGGTGTCCGGTGTTTCACCGGAATGAATCTCGCCAGCCCATCAGGCGTGCTAAATCTTTCCACATGTAGGATAGGAGTACCGGGGTGCTCCCGTGAGGGGCAAGGCCAAGAAATGCCGCCTATTTTTCCCTTGATTCGTTCCGGGGTAATACCAGCATAAGATGGCACCACCTCGTTTATTTCCCGCAAGACATCTTCAGGACTGGCATAATTGAAGTTGAACCCCAGCCTATTGGCAACTTCGCAGATTATCTGCCAGTCTGCTTTGGTACCATCTAGGGGCTCGATTGCTCTCTGCATCCACTGAACACGGCGTTCCGTTCCGGTGACTGAACCTTCTTTTTCCACCCAGCTGGCCACGGGCAAAACCACATCGGCCAGTTGGGCTGTCTCTGAGAGAAACATATCCTGCACCACCAGAAAGTTAACCTTGCTTAGCGCTTCCTCTACGTGATGAGTATCCGGGTCAGAAACAACCGGGTTTTCTCCCATAATATAGATTCCCTTTATCTTTCCTTCCGCAGCCGCATTGAAGATTTCCACTACCGTAAGCCCTGGTTGACGAGGTAATTCCTTTCTACCCCACTGCCGGGCAATTCTTCTTCTACCTTCATCATTGCTAACCTGAACATAACCCGGGAGAAAATTGCTCAAAGCGCCCATATCACAGGCACCCTGGACATTGTTTTGCCCCCGCAGTGGCAGTATCCCGGTTCCCGGTCGCCCGATGTGCCCGCAGAGCAGTGCCAGATTGGCTAAAGCGATAACATTCTCATGACCATAGGTGTGCTGGGTGATTCCCATGCAGTAAAGGATGGCCGCCCCCGGCGCTCTGGCATATATTCTGGCAGTCTCCTGAAGCAAATGGTCGGGTACTCCGGTTATTTTCTCCACAGTAGCTGCATCATATTTAGCCACCGCTGCTTTGAGCTTCTCCAAACCAGTGGTACGCGAATTTATAAATTGCGTATCATAAAGGTTTTCACTAATGATGAGCTGTATCATGCCATTAATCAGCGCGATATCTGTGCCCGGATTTAACTTCAGATAAATATCCGCCATCCAGGCAGTGGGAGTATACCGCGGGTCGGCAACAATGACCTTAGCTCCTCGCTCTTTGGCGTCCCAGATCCATCTAGAAATGATGGGATGGTCCTCGGCGGGATTGGCGCCGATAATAAAGATGCAGTCGGCATTAACAATATCGGGGATGGGATTGGTCATAGCCCCGCTTCCCAGAGTGGCAACCAGACCGGTCACCGTCGGCGAATGTCAGAGGCGAGCACAGTGGTCAACGTTATTTGTCCCCATTAGTCGGGCAAATTTCTGAAACAGATAATTTTCCTCATTGGTGCATTTCGCTGACGCCAGAAAACCCAAAGCATCACTGCCATGGGCCTCTTTAATTTGCCGGAGTTGACTGACCACAAGGTCAAACGCCTCTTCCCAACCAATCCTAACCCAATTCCCTCCCCGCCTTTTCATGGGATAGCGTATTCGCTCGGTATGATACACTACATTGAGTGCGGCATTACCCTTGGGGCAGAGAGCACCTTCGGTAACGGGATGTTCCTGCATGTACTCTATATTCTTGGCAATGCCGTTCTCAACAACAACATACAGACCGCAGCCACAACCACAATAGGGACAGATGGAAGATACTAGCTGCTTATCTTTCAATTCACCTCCTTCCGAAGGTTTTAAGAGCTGAATCCTGTGTTCTCGGTAGATTTCTCTGTTGAATATCAGCCCTGCTGGTGAGCGCAGGTCTGCCTAAATTATCTTCTGGTTTGTCATTATAAAGACGTCTTGCCGATTTTTCAACTATATCTCATTAAGCATATCTACTTAATTAAGGACAACCAGATTTTAAGTATTACTACTAACCAAGAATAATTATTACGACGGTATCTCGTTCTACACTCAAGATGTAAGCTTATATTAGAGGGTGAAGAAATAGGGAATCTGAAAGTCTGGTAAATGCATTAAAAGGAGGGAAGTAAAATGGAGTGGTATTTTATTCTGGCGATAGTATTAGCCGTACCAGTGATTCTCTTCCCGGCGGCATTAATCTGGTACATCAACACCAGCGGAATTTACACTGTTATCAGGGAGACGCTAAGGAGGAGGGCAGCCCGGAGAAGGAGAGAGAAGGAGGCGAGGTTATCTGAAGAGGCAGTATTGAAATAAATCAGGAAATAGGGCATCATTTATAGTTGAGAGGAGATTTGATATAATAAGGAGATTTGATGGAACGGAAACCACGGGCGGATTCCTTTAGCGAAGAAATCAGCGCTATACCCGGAGGTGAAGGAATCCGTCTTTGTATGCAGTGCGGTACCTGCACTGCCTCCTGTCCCAATGCTGATAAAATGGATTACACTCCGGCACAGCTTATCGCCATGGCGCGAGCCGGCATGAAGAAAGAAGTTCTTTCCAGCAATGCCATGTGGCATTGTTTATCTTGCTATCTCTGCACTGTGCGTTGTCCCAGAGGAATCAAGCAGACCGACCTCATGCATGCCTTGGAATGTCTGGCGGTTCGGGAGGGATTGAGCCATGGTCGTTTGCTCACCCCTGCCATGTACCGAAGTTTTAACGATTTTGTCTACAGCCTGGGCAGCCTCCCCGAGGTGGGATTCATGACCTGGTTCTATATGCTCACCAATCCCCTGCGTGCTGTTAGAATGTTCCCGGTAGCACTGGGCTTACTGAAGCACGGACGCCTGTCCATTAAAGCGAGGAGACTGAGCCCGCAGGGCACTAAGCAACTTCGCGCCATCCTAGAGAAAGCTGAGACTCTGGGAGGTGCCATTTGAAACGATATGCTTATTTCCCCGGGTGCTCTTCATCTGAAGGGGGAGCCAAGGCATACGGCTGGTCAACACGGGCAGTAAGCGAGGTTTTAGAGGTAGAACTAATTGAGATAGAGGACTGGAACTGCTGTGGCTCCACGCCCTACAGCTCCTTTGAGGAACTGGCTTCTTTTTGCCTCTCCGCCCGCAACCTGGCTTTAGCCGAGAGGAAAGGTTTAGACCTGGTTACTCCATGCAGTTCCTGTTATGTTATTCTAAACCGCACCAATGCCTATCTGAAACAATACCGCGAGCTTAAGGCTAAAGTGGATGAGGCTTTGGCTGCCGGCGGGCTGGAATATCATGGCACAGTCAGGGTCAGGCACCTGCTTGATGTCTTGGTTAATGACGTTGGCTATGATGCCATCAGTGCCAAGGTGAAGAGAAATCTTGGTGGCTTGAAGGTGGCGCCCTACTACGGCTGTCAGGTGGTACGCCCCAGATTTGGCTTTGACCACCCGGAAATACCCCAGTCTTTAGATAAGCTGATTGTCAGTCTGGGAGGGGAGCCTGTCCCCTTCCCTATGAAAGCACGCTGCTGTGGTGGCTCTTTGATTATATCGGAAGAAGCGCTAGCTTTAGACCTGATTGGCAAAATCCTGAACTCTGCTTTGGACAATGGGGCAGAGTGCATCATTACACCCTGTCCACTGTGTCAGACGAATTTGGACGCCTATCAAAGCCGGGTAAACAAGAAATTGCATGCCAGCTTTAACCTGCCCATCCTCTTCTTCACCCAGCTTATGGGGTGGGCTTTTGGTCTGAATGAGGATGAATTAGGTTTAAGAACCTGCATCGTCCCAGCAAAGGAAGTCCTGGCTAAATATGCTTGAGGAGTAAAAGATGGAAAGAAAAATTGGTGTGTATATTTGTCACTGCGGTGCCAACATTGCTGGCATCGTTGATATAGCGCAGGTTGTCGAGTTTGCCAAAAATCTTCCCTATGTGGCGGTCGTTCGTGATTATAAATTCATGTGCTCCGACCCCGGTCAGGACCTGATTAAAAATGATATCAAAGAACTCGGGCTTAACCGCATTGTGGTCGCTTCCTGCTCGCCGCGACTACACGAAGCCACCTTCCGGCGAACCCTGGCCAGCGCTGACCTGAACCCTTACTTTTTTGAAATGGCCAATATCCGTGAGCAGTGCTCGTGGGTGACCGAGGACAAAGAAGCAGCTACCGAGAAGGCTAAAGCTATGGTGAGCGCCGCGGTGAGGCGTGTCTTCTATCATGATGCCTTGGAAACAAAAGAAGTTCCTCTTAACCCCTGCACGCTGGTGGTGGGGGCGGGCATTGCCGGGATACAGGCAGCTTTGGAGATAGCCGATTCAGGGAATAAGGTTTACCTCCTGGAGCGGGAGCCATCGATTGGCGGCAATATGGCTCGCCTGGACAAGACCTTCCCCACCCTGGACTGTTCCGCCTGAATACTCACCCCGAAGATGGCCTCGGTGAGGTCACACCAAAACATCGAGCTGATGACTTATAGCGAAGTCATAGAGGTATCAGGCTATGTGGGCAACTTCAAGGTCAAAATCAGAAAGAAGCCGCGCTACGTGGATGATAGCAAATGTACCGGCTGCGGTACCTGCCAAGCTAAATGCCCCAGCAAAACCGGCAGCGAATTTGACCTTGGTCTTGGTCAAAGGAAGGCAATTTACACACCTTTCCCTCAGGCGGTGCCTAATGTTCCGGTGATTGACCCGGCAATATGTATTTACTTTATCAAAGGCAAATGCCGCGCCTGTGAAAAGCTATGTGAAGCCAAGGCAATCGACTTTGAGCAGACGGAGAAGGTAGTTGAGGTGGAGGTGGGCTCCATCATTGTTACCACC
>CAZUSN010000051.1:0-9364 GCA_964623035.1 uncultured Dehalococcoidaceae bacterium
GGATGCACTGGTCGGTAAGGTTGCCGGGGCACAAATCGGGACCACCGGCTCCTTTGAGGTGGAGAAGATTCAAGGTGCCACCCTCAAGACGTATGATGATATTGGCCTAGCTTATCAGGATTTGATAAACGGGCAAATTGATGCCGTTGTCGCCGATAATCCCTTAGCCCTAGGCTATGTGGGTAAGAATCCTGATAAACTCAAGACGGTGGGTGATGTCTTCACCGAAGAAACCTATGGCATCGCAGTCTGCAAGACCAAAGAAGATTTACTTGCTAAGATAAACGAAGGCTTGAAACGCGTTAAAGAGGAAGGGTTGATTGAAAAACTAGTCGAGAAGTGGCTTTCGAGCTAGTCAATAAATTAACTCTTATTGGCGAATTTCCGGGGTTTGGTCCAGCAAAGCTATTTCAATGCTCTTATGAACGAACAGCCAAAATTAAGACCAAGTGCCAGTAAATTAGCTTATCTTCCCGGCGCCGAGTCGATGACACGCATTGACCCCTGGTGGGGCTTGGTGCTTTTAGTGGCGGTCTTATTGGTAATCCTGATTACGGTGAAAACCGACCCCTTCTGGCATATTCTGCTCTTTGTTCGTGATGGTATCATCGTAACTGTTTTTATTACTGCTGCCTCGTTTATATTTATTTTAATAGTAGGTATGTTTGGGGGCTTGGGGCGTCTTTCACGAATCCCTCTTGTTCACGGCGTTGCCACGCTTTACGTTGAAATCGTGCGAGGTATCCCTCTCTTAGTCCAGTTAATCTGGTGGTATTTCGCCTTCCCCGTGGTGCTCCAGCAGATTGGGCGATGGCTCAATATGGCAGCTATAGCTAACTATCAGGCAAATGCGATTTTTACCGCTATTACCGGGCTGGTATTTTGCTACGGGGCTTACATGAGCGAGATTTACCGAGCAGGCATTCAGAGTATTCCCAAGGGACAGGTAGAAGCTGCCCGTAGTCTAGGAATGACATATTTCCAGTCAATGCGTCACGTGATTTTACCGCAAGCCATCCGTGTGATTCTGCCACCAGTGGGCAATGAATTCATTGCCCTGCTCAAGGACTCGTCACTGGTAAGTGTGGTGGCAGTAGCCGATTTGACCCGCCGGGGACGCGAATTCATGGCTGTGCACTTTAATCCCATCGAAGTATGGACAATGGTCGCCTTGCTATATTTGGTGATGACCTTGTTCTCAGCTCGCGGAGTAGCCTGGATAGAAAAAAAGACCCGCTTTGAAAGATAGGTATTATGGAACCAATTATTCATATTGAGAATGTTCAGAAACACTTCGGCAAGGTTCATGCCCTGAGAGGGATAAGTCTGGATGTATATAAAGGTGAAGTGGTGGTGATTATCGGACCCTCTGGGTCGGGTAAGTCCACCTTACTGCGCTGCATCAATCGCCTTGAGGAATACGATGCGGGCAGAATTGTGGTAGATGGCATTCCTTTGGACAGTGCCCAAAATATAAATACGGTTCGCCGAGAAATCGGGATGGTATTTCAGTCTTTTAATTTATTTGCTCATCTTACTGTGATGGATAATCTGACACTGGCACAACGCATAGTGCGCAAGCGTCCGAAAAGTGAATCAGAAAAAATTGCCCTCGAGCTTTTGACCAAAGTGGGGATTCCGGACAAAGCCTGGGCTTACCCCATCCAACTTTCCGGCGGACAGCAGCAGCGAGTGGCTATTGCCAGGGCTTTAGCGATGAATCCCAAAATCATGCTCTTCGATGAACCAACCAGTGCTCTAGACCCCGAGATGATCAAAGAGGTGTTGGATGTGATGTTAGCCCTCGCCAAAGAAGGCATGACTATGGTGGTTGTCTCGCATGAGATGGGGTTTGCCCGTGCCGCAGCCAACCGCATGATTCTCATGGATGAAGGGCAAATCATCGACGAAGACCCGCCTGAGAAATTCTTTATCTCCTGCCACGAACGTACTAAACTATTCCTGAGCAAAGTACTGCATATGTAAACAGCCAGCGTAAATGGCGCAAGCATAAAACATCAAACCCCCCTCAACATAGTTGAGCAAAGAGGCGAACGTGAAACCGGAGCCAAAAAACCTTCTCAAGAGAATCAATTTAGTTACCCCGCTCATTGGATTTTATGATGCACCCGATATATCACGCTTTAAACCTTTAGTTAAACCCGAGCCCCGAAAGCACATGTGCATTTTTTCATTTTATAAGAGATGGCTGAAAGGAGAAACGCTTCATATTACAAAGGATAACCCTGGTTGCGGCGGATGCGGCTATTGGCTTTTTAACTCTGTTACCAGGTCACGTAAGGATTATGTTGAGTTCCTTGTTGATGATGAAGGATTGAAATCCTCTCATGACCTTATGAATCAATGGCTGGATTACCGTCAGCCGTATGAACCTGAGTATCCTAATATACTCATCGGCCCGCTCAAGCAAGACCAATATGACTATCTTAAAAGTATTACCTTCTACGTCAATTCAGATCAATTGAGCTTACTTATACTTGGCGCTAACTACAATAACGCACCAAGTGACCCGCCTCCCGTCATTGCACCATTCGGGTCAGGGTGCATGGAATTAGTTACTTTATTTGAGGACTTAAATATTCCACAGGCAATCATCGGCGCAACCGATATTGCAATGCGCCAGTATCTACCGCCAGATATCTTGGCATTTACCGTCACTAAACCGATGTTCAAACAGTTGTGCGAATTAGATGAAAATAGTTTCCTCTATAAGAAGTTTTGGGATAATCTTAGAAAAGCGCGAGGTTTATAAAGCACACCTCCCCATAAAGCTAAATATCAACAAGATTATGCATATCCCAAATTTTATAGTAAAATGTGTCATTGACAAAAAATCTTATCCATGTCTACACTGATTTTTAAAATGTCATTGACCTAGACAGAGTGATTAAAGATGGGTAGTGTAAAAAAGTGGCGTAAAAAGAAGATGAGCAAAAAACATCACCGGAGAGTTCTGGAAAAGACCAGGTGGCAAAGAAGACGTGCGCAAGCTAAATAGCACAGCCTTATAGGGCTGATATTATTATCGGACATCTCTTTTACTGTACCATTACTGTACAATTGTAGCTGTCCAAGTGCGAATTCTTGCCTTAATAATGAACTGAGCTTGGTTCTTCTATTAGTAATAAATGGCTTGGTATCATGACTCCGCAATTCTTTGGTCAACAGATTGACGTCACTACCAGCGGTGAGGTCAAGGTTCCCATTTCTTTTCGCCTCGGTGACCGCGAGTTTGTGATTGCTGACATTATAGAAGCTTGGCACGATTATGGATTTGGTAAAAGCCCATTACGTCGTAAAAGATGGTGGCAGCGCCGACACCGCAATTACTACCGTGTTAAAACCACCGAAGGCGAAATATTCGAAATATATTACGACCGTGGTACCAAACCGGAGCACGCGGAACGTAAGAAGTGGTTCCTCTACCGTCAACTTTAGTACCGTATAAGTAGACTTAAGTATACTATAGAAGATGAGTAAACGTACTTTAGCCGTCCTGATTTCCTGTTTCACAACGATATTCGCCTGTTATGCTATTAGATATAGTTACGGTATGATTTTGCCTGAGATGTTGCCTTCTCTGGCAATTTCAAAGACCGAAGCAGGGGTGATTTTCTCCTCTTACTTTATTGCTTACACCATTTCTTCACCAATACTTGGTTTGCTGGCAGATAGATACAATGTAAGGGTCCTGCTTACCCTGTTCCCCCTAATACTAGGCGCTGGCGCATTCCTGATGTCTCGTTCAGAATCGCTTTTTCAGGCTAGCTCCTTCTTTACTCTGGCTGGCATCGGTTCTGGAGCTTGTTGGGCTCCCGTTATGGGGTTGGCACAGAGATGGATTAGTGAAAAACGTAGAGGCTTATCGCTTGCTTTTATTGATGTGGGCAGCGCGCTGGGTTTCACCACGTCCAGTGCTTTTGTACCGTTAATAGTTGTCGCCTATGGCTGGAGAACCGGATGGGTCGCTTTGAGCACATTGGCGTTGGCTGCCGGCAGTGCCAACTTCTTTTTAGTGCGGAGCTCTCCTGATGAGAAACATGAGCGTTTGCCCTCTATGCCAGAGAAACCGGCTCGTGAGCCGATAATCATGATTTACGCCAGGCTCTTAGGCGACCTAAAATTTTGGCTCTTAGCCTTATCGTATTTGCTCATCGGTTTTTCCATAATTGTGCCCTTTACATTTCTAAGCACCTACGCCGTCCAGGAATTAGATTTGCCCTACGGAACTGCTGCCAGACTGATAACGATAATCGGTATCACGGCGATAATTGGGAAGATTGTGCTGGGTCCTATCTCAGATAAAATAGGCAGGATTAAGGTCATCATGCTTTGCGTGGCACTTATTGGCACAGGTTGTTTCGGGATAGCCTTCAGTGAGCGGCTGATAACACTGATTTTCTTTACCATGTCTTTCGGACTTGGCTACGGTGCCATTTGGTCCATGTATGCAGCCTCGGCATCAGACTATTTCTCCAAAGAATCGGCTGGCACCATCATGGGCTTCTGGATAGTATATCTTGGCACAGGCTCAATACTCTCTCCCATAATTGCCGGCTGGGTCGGCGATATGACCGGCACACTTTCTTATTCATTTTTACTGGCCGCACTGAGTGCCACAATAGCCCTATTTCTTCTGCTCCCGGTATGGAAAACGTTTCGGATGGTTTAAAAAGTAATTTTGTGGACGTGGCTCAATCTATATTATATTGATAAGCTCTAAACCGCGAAGCATCATGCTTACGGCAATAGCTGCCAGTAATAGACTGAACACCTTTGAAACAGCTTTAAGACCACCTATTCCTATAAAGCGAACAATCCAGTTACTTGCCAGAAATGTAATCCAAGAAATAATGATATTAATGACAAAAGATATCAGAACTATGCCCAGCGAGAATTGAGTCGCCAGCAGCAAAAGAGTGGTAATTGTTGCCGGTCCTGATATTAGAGGTGTGCCCATCGGCACAACGGCTACCATTTCTTCTTTGATTAGCTCCACCATTTGCCCTGAAGTCATATACTTGATGGAAAGTACCAGTAGAATAAGTCCGCCGGCGATGGCAAAGGAGCCTATGGAGATGTCCAGAATATTCAGGATAAATTGCCCAAAGAATAAAAAGACAAGCCCCACCACCGTAGCCGTTACAATAGCAATGTGAATCATGCTTCGTCGCTCGCGTCCTGACATGCCTTCGCTTAAGGAAATAATAAAAGGTAAGTTACCCAGAGGGTCCATAACTATAAAAAGAGGGATGAAAGTAAATACAAATGAGTGTAGTGAGATAGTCATTTATTTTTGTCCTTAAATTTACTATTGTTTAATAGTAAGAAAATAAGGGCAAATTGTCAAAGAGCCTCTTTAAAGTATTGACAAACATAAAACTTCGTATTATCATTGCCAAGCAATTTAGTGAGGCATGAGTATGAATCCTCGATACCGGGTAGGACAAAAAGTCATCATAAGACCGCCGACAGGTCAACCCCGAGGATCGCGAGATTCCACTTTAGAGCCCTATGCGGGACAAATCGGTGAAGTCATCGATTACTACTGGATAAGTACACGTTTTGGTGAGGTCTTCTATATTTACCGGGTGCGCGTTGCGTCAGACAATAGCGAGATCATACTGCATGAAGATGAGATAGCACCATAAATCAATTCCTTAAGGTCTTTGGCAACTACAAACCTTGCCTATCAGAGGGTAGCTAGGCTAAAATAAGTCATAGCTGGAATTCCCTTAAAGTCCAAATTGTTTGCTAGGGCAAGAGACAATGAGCCAACCAAAAATCTCAGTTATAATACCAACGCTAAACATTGCCGATAAGGTTGAGAAATGCTTAGAGGCAGTCTTCTCGCAGTCAATTGAGCCTCAGGAAGTCATCATTGTGGATGGGCGTTCCACAGACGATACCGTAGCCAAAGCCAAGAAATTTCCCGTAAAGATATTCTTTCAAGATTATGGTGCCTGTGGTGCGGCGCGTCAGATTGGACTGCAAAATGCCGAAGGAGAATATGTTGCCTTTACCGACGCCGACTGCATTCCAAGTAAAGACTGGTTACGCAATCTCCTGAATGGGTTTGGGGAGGGCATTGTTGGTGCTGGGGGGAAGATAGAAAACATAGGTAAAGGGAGATGGACCCGCTCCATCAACCTGGCATTTGCCACTTTTCTGGGAAGCGGGAGGTCGATACAGGGGAGGACTTTCAAAACCAAGAGATTTGTCAAAAGCGTCAGCGCCTCCAATAGCCTGTACCGCAAAAGCGACCTGATGAAGGTGGGCGGTTTTAATCCTGACCTGTCTGGCGCTGACGAAGCTGAACTAAATGCCAGACTGTTAAAGATGGGGAAGCTATTGTATGTCCCGGAGGCTGCCATCTTGCATGACCACGGAAGAGGTTTAAGAGAGTTTGCCAGAAATATGTACCACTATGGCAGGTGGAGAAAAGAAAGCGGCATCTGGGACCTGCCCTCCATTCCTCCTTTGCTTGCTCCCCTGCTGTTATTAACTCTGCTCATCGATTTCTGGATTCTCCCTGCTTTAATCGGCGCTTATCTGGTTATCATCGGGGCTTTCGGCTTAAAATTCACCATCCAGGAAAAAAACATCAGTTACCTAGTTTCAATACCCGTCATCTACATCATCGAGCACTTCTTTTACACCGTTGGTTTCTGGAAAGAGATATTTCGCCCCCGCAAAATGCGCAAAGCGACTGAGGGATAGCCACAGTGAATGTCCTGCTACTAAATCCGCCTTTCAAGGGTAGATTCTCCCGAACTTCAAGAAGTCCCGGCGTCACCTTGGGCGGGACCATATATTACCCGTTATGGTTAGCCTACGCCACCGGTGTTTTAGAGCAGAATGGTTTTCCGGTCGAACTTATTGATGCTCCCGCTGATGGGCTTTCCACCTCTGATATTGTTGACCGGGTCAAGAACATGCCACCAAAGCTGATTGTTGTTGATACCAGCACCCCCAGCATCTTTAATGATAGCGAAGTAGCCGAAAATTTAAAGCAGGTTTTCCCTTCCTCATTTGTCGTCCTGGTGGGGACTCACCCCTCCGCACTACCTGAGCCAACCCTGAGGTTAAGCGATAAGGTTGATGCCGTGGCGGTGGGTGAATATGATTATACCCTGCGTGACCTTGCCGTCTGTCTGGAAAAAGGGGGCGACTTAAGAACCGTTGACGGGCTTGTCTTTAGAGAAGGTAAGCACATCATCCACAACCAGCCTCGTGCCCTTATCGAAAACGTAGATGAGCTTCCTTTTGTCAGCGCAGTCTATCGGAAACACCTCAACATTAAAAATTACTTTTTCGCTGCTTCTGACTACCCCATGGTGATGCTCATTACTGGCAGAGGCTGCCCGTATAAATGTTTCTTCTGTGTTTACCCCCAGACTTTTCACAGTCGAAAATACCGACCCCGCAGCGCCGCCAATGTGGCGGCTGAGCTCCAATATATTGTGGAAAACCTGCCTGAAGTAAGAGAGATTGGCATAGAGGATGATACTTTTACTGTTGACCAGGAAAGAGTGAAAGAAGTTTGCCGCCTGATAGTGGAGAAAGGCATCAAAATAAAGTGGTATTGCAATGTCCGGGTCAATTTAGAATTAGAGACGATGAAATGGATGAGGAAAGCCGGCTGTCGGCTGGTTACCGTAGGATTTGAGAGCGCTGACCAAGAAATACTGAACCGCATGCATAAAGGGATAACGGTGGCACAAATCAGGCAGTTTGTTCATGACGCCGAAAAAGCTGACCTGTTGGTTCATGGTTGCTTCATCATCGGCAACCCCGGCGAGACCAGACAGACGATGGAGCAAAGCCTCAAACTAGCCAAGGAGCTTAATTGTGATACCATGCAATTCTATCCCCTGCTGGTTTATCCCGGAACAGAAGCCTACCAATGGGCAAAGGAAAATGGCTACCTTGTCTCTGAGAACTATGACGACTGGGCAGATAAATACGGTATGTATCGCAGCGTGCTGAATATACCTGAATTGCCGCGAGAAGAAATCGAAGCCTTCTGCCGGCGAGCTAACCGTGAATATTACCTTCGACCAAGATACATTCTAATGAAGTTGAGGCGGCTGCTCCTTGAGCCAGGTGAGATAAGACGGACACTGAGGGGAGTGAGAACATATCTCAAGATGCTCCCCAAAAGCTACACCCAAGCCGAGTGATACAGTATCCAAAACTGGTAAGTGCGAGGTTATTTACTAACCCCTCACCCTGTATCCCTCTCCCCTTGATAAAGGGAGAGGGAAGAGGTTGGTAAACAATCTCTAAATGCTTGACGTATAGCTTGACCAAAAGATAAACTAGACCTGTAGCCAAGACAAAGGAAAGCAGATGAAAAGCCTTTTAGCTTTGACCTTAGCTTTTTCGCTAGTGCTCTCTCTAGTCGCTGGCTGCGGTAAATCAGAGAGTGTTGATTATTCAAAAATTGGTGTCAAAATAGCCCAAACAATCGACACCAAGGTCAATCAAGAGTTCACCCTCTCCAGGACATTCGACCTCAATTCTGGCTATATGTGGCGGGAAAAATACGATGAGAAAATGCTTGAGCTTTTGGAGGGCAGCATAGATACCGAAACACAGCAAGATGGAACAATTATTTTATTACAGGTTTTCCGATTCAAGGCGCTTAAAAAGGGTAAAACTTATCTCCTTCTTGCCTATAGCCGGCTTGGCCTGGAGGGAGAGACGGTCGCCCGGCAAGACATAATAGAAGTTAATACCAAGTGAGTCGTTTCCGCACCAGCTCCACCACCTCCAACGGGTACTCCGCAACCGCCGCACCAGCTTTCCTTAGGGCAGCGATTTTGCTTTGAGGTGTACCCCTGCCGCCCTGAATGATGGCGCCAGCATGACCCATTCGTTTTCCTTCAGGAGCACTGTGCCCGGCAATGTAAGCCACCACCGGCTTGGTCATCCGCCGGGCAATAAATTGGGCAGCCATTTCCTCCTGAATACCTCCCACCTCACCAACAAGCACCACTAAGTCCGTGCCCGGGTCTTCTTCAAAAAGTCCCATTAACTCAGGCATGTTGCTAAATACCACCGGGTCAGCTCCCATGCCAACGACAGTACTCTGCCCCAAGCCAGCCTCAGCTAAATTAGCGCAAATCTCATAGGAGAGAGTGCCACTTCGGGAGATTACTCCAATGCGGCCGGGGCGGAACATATTTCCCGGCATAATCCCCATTTTTGCCTGACCGGGGGTGATGATGCCGGGGCTGGTGGGACCCAGAAGCTGCACTCCTCGCCCCCGGGCGTAAGCCCTGATTTCCATGGCATCATGAACCGGCACATGCTCAGTAACAACAACAATGAGTTTGAT
>CAZUSN010000052.1:0-9249 GCA_964623035.1 uncultured Dehalococcoidaceae bacterium
GGTTCAGTTCGGTAATAATGAAATACGGGGTCATCAACAAGGTAAGCTTTGCTTGCTCCATAGACGAATGACTCGTGGCAGAGACGCTCCACCTTGTCGCCGATAACCACGGAACACAATTCTTCACCACGGGCTCTGGCCAGGTCAGCACCAACCCCCAAAAGCTCCCAGGAAACTCCCGCCGGCTCACCAGCCATCTGCTCCACAAAGACCCAGACTCCACGGTACTCTTTAAGTTTAGCCTTTACTGCCGCTTCTTCACTCACTGCCGCCACTTCGGGAGCGGCTACCTTGGCCCGGGCCTCCATCTCAGCAAGAATCTTCCTCTCCTCCGGAGTATAATAAATCTCCAGAGCCTCGGATGGACAAACCTTGAGACACTTGCGGCAGCCGATGCATTTTTCAACCAAAATGACCGGCTCGCCTTTTTCGTTCATTTCGATGGCATCTTTGGGGCAAGAATTCTGACAGCGAGCTCCACAGGCAATGCATTTCCCGGGAATAAGTCGGGCGATGCCACGTGGTTTCTTCACTTTCTTCCTGTCTTCCATATACCTCTTTCTATTATCTACCTGAATCGAAATAGAGCACGTCTTTTTCGATGAGATTTTCCAATAACAGGTTGGCGGCTTCTTCTGGTTTGTTCAATCCGTCACCAAGGATTTCACCCTTGGCTCTTTCCGGCGAAAAGATTCGGCGCACCTGAGTTGCCGAACCCTTCAGACCAACTTTATTCTCGTCTAACTTCATCTCCTGGTTATTCCAGAGTATCAGCGGAGCTTTTTCCGCCATAAGACGCCTGGGCACAGTAGGATAACGCGGTCGGTTGATTTCCCGCACCACCGCAATCATGGCTGGCAGTGGTGCCTCTACTATTTCCCGCCAACTGCCCACCTTGCGCCTGACTCTAACCTTTCTTGCCTTAAGGTCAATATGTTCAATACAGTCAACCAGCGTTAACTGTGAGAAGCCAAGACGAGTAGCTATGCCCGGACCAACTTGGGCGGTATCACCATCAATAGTCTGACGCCCGCAAATCACCGCGGCCACTTCCTCCTCCTGATTCAGCCGTTTGATGGCTTCCGTAAGCACAAAACTAGTTGCCAGGGTATCCGCTCCGCCAAAAACACGGTCACTTAAAAGCACCGCCTTATCTGCCCCCAGAGCTAAACACTTTCGCAGCGTGACCTCAGTATTGGGGGGTCCCATGGAAATTACCGCCACTTGAAATCCATACTTGTCTTTGAGCCTCAGGCTCTCTTCCAGGGCATGGATATCAAACGGGTTCATGATAAAAGGCACACCCTCTCTCTTGAGAGTACCAGTAACCGGGTCAACTGCCACCTGAGTGGTATCGGGCACCTGTTTAATACACGCCACCACTAACATTTAGAGCTCTCCGATAATAACTTCTTTGACAATTTTTTCGTAGTTCCTCAGAAGCTCAGACTAGGCAATAAAAGATAAATTCTCTAAATTCTAGCAATTTAGATTTTAGAAGTCAATCTTATCGGATGAGGCTAAATCTTGAATAAAAAAGAGCCTAGTGGTATAACAGAATAGGCAAAAAATTCAGATTAAACAGTCCCTTATACAGAGGAGAAGACTTATGGATATCACTAAATATGAGGTCCCGGCGGATAAATTACGCTGGCAGTGTGACCCCTCTATCTTTGAATTCAACCATACCAGGAACCTGGCACCATTACGAGAGTTCGTTGGGCAGGACCGAGCCATACGCGCTATTGAGTTTGGTCTATCCATGGACCGCGATGGCTATAACATCTACGTAGCCGGGCTTACCGGAACCGGCAAAACTTCCGTGGTAAAAACCTACATCCAGAGACTGGGGGAGAGAAGAAAAGCCGAGGCGAAAAAACGCCCCCTAGAGGACTGGTGCTATATCTACAACTTCGCCGACCCTGACCGACCGCAAATCGTAGACCTGCCTCAGGGAAAGGGTAAGCCTTTCCGAGACCAAGTCACTAACTTATTGCAAAAGCTCAAAGAGGAATTAGCCAAGGCATTCTCCAGCGAAGAGTACGTGAACGAAAGAAAAAAGACGGTGGAGAATAGTCAGGCGAAACAACAGAAACTCCTTGAAGAGATGGCTGAGGAAGCCCAGCGGCAGGGCTTTCAGCTTCAGATGACAACAATCGGACCAGCGCTGATTCCGGTACTCGAAGGAAAGCCTATCTCTCAAGCTGAGTACCTCGCCCTGGAAAAGTCGGTGCGCGAGGAAATGGAGAAAAGCCGCAATGATTTGCTCAAAAAATTACAGACTACTTTTGAAAACATCAGGGAAGTGGAAAGCCAGACAGTAGAGAAGTTAAGAAACGCCGACAAGGAAATCGCTGACTTCACCATATCCCAACTCTTCAAAGGTCTGCTGAAAGAATATAAAGATTCCGCCAAAATCACGCAATATCTCACCGACCTCAAGTCCTTCACCCTGAATAACCTGGATTTATTCAAAGAGAAAGAGGAACAACCACGCTCGGTATTTGGCGTACCCACCAGCCAAATCATGGGAGGTCGTGACCCTTTCCTCCCCTTCCAGGTAAACGTCTTTGTTGATAATAGCGGCACTGAAGGGCCACCCGTAGTCACCGAACCTAACCCCAATTACGCCAACCTGTTCGGCAAGATTGAACGGCGATTCCTCCTCGGGGGCTATCTCAGTGACCATACCATGCTAAAAGCAGGAGCTCTGCAAATGGCAAACGGTGGCTTCCTGTTGCTCAGCGCCAATGATGTGCTGACCAACCCTGCGGTCTGGCCAGCTTTGAAACGAGCCATCAAGATCAAAGAGGTACGCATTGAGGACCCTTTCGAGCAGTTCGGTCTCATCGCTCCGCAAGGATTAAAGCCGCAACCGATGCCCATAAATGTCAAGGTAATCCTTATCGGTGATAGCCTGCTGTACCAGCTGCTTGCCATGTATGATGAGGATTTCTGGGAGATTTTCAAAGTAAAGGCTGACTTTGACTTCCAGCTGGACAAAACTAAAGAGAATTTAAGGGCTTTTGCCGCCTTCATTGCTGGTTACTGCGAGGAATGTGAGTTGCACCATTTCGACCGGGCTGGCGTTGCCAAGGTAGTGGAGTATGCCGCACGAATGGTGGGAGACCAGGAAAAGCTTTCCTCCAGGTTCGCCCAAATTAAAGAGCTGGTTGAGGAGGCAGAATACTGGGCACGTCAAGAAGGAGTTGAACTGGTGTCAGCACCACATGTGGAGAAAGCGATTGAGGAGAGATTCTTCCGGCACAACCTGCCCGATGAGCGAATCAGGGAACTCATAGAGCGTGGCACCATCATGATTGATACTGATGGCGAGGTAGTTGGCCAGCTGAACGGGCTCAGCATCTATAGCCTTGGTGATGTGACCTTCGGTAAGCCATCTCGCATCACCTGCAAGACTTTCCTCGGGCGAGGCGGGGTAATTAACATTGAGAGAGAGTCACAGCTCAGCGGGAGAATTCATGACAAGGGCGTCCTCATTCTCGGTGGCTATCTGGGCTGGAAATACGCCCAAGAGCATCCCCTTTCGCTGTCAGCCAGCCTATGTTTCGAGCAGTCTTATGAGGGCGTGGAGGGGGATAGCGCCAGCTCTGCCGAGCTTTATGCTCTGCTCTCCAGCCTCTCAGGAGTGCCGATAAAGCAGAACATCGCCGTTACCGGCTCGGTAAATCAGAAGGGAGAAATCCAAGCCATCGGTGGGGTGAATCAAAAGATAGAAGGCTTCTTCCAAGTCTGTCGAGCCAAGGGACTTAACGGGAAGCAAGGGGTGGTGATACCCCGCCAGAACTTGAAGAACCTGATGCTTCGACCAGAAGTGGTTGATGCCGTTCGAGAAGGCAAGTTCCACATTTATGCCGTGAGCACCGTTGACGAAGGTATAGAAGTCCTCACCGGAGTGGAAGCTGGCCGGAGAAAGAAAGATGGCACCTATCCGAAAGGCACCATTAACTGCGAGGTTGCCAAACAGCTGAAAGAAATGGCGACAAAGCTAAAGACCTTCGATGGACCAAGCGCTGAAGAGAAGAAGGAGACAAAAACCTAACATCACCAACAACAGCTAACCATCAGCCAGTTTTTGTGCCAGCCTCCTGCCTAGCTCAAACGCCTCGGATAGAGCCGTGGGATGCTGTTTAATCTCGTCCCTCTTATCCACACCACGGATAAGGAGTTCATCAACATACTCAACACCAAAAGCCTGGAAGAAGTATTTTATGGTCAATCTCGACCCATCAAATAGCTGCTTCCCCTTGGTGGCACCAACGGCAATAAATGCGCCTTTTCTTCTGGCATCGGGCAGATTACGTAGAACATACTTTCTCGCCCACAGCGCCTGGCAGCGGTCAATGAGCGCCTTAAGCTGAGCGGTCAATCCATAGAAAAACATCGGTGAGGCAATGATAATGCCATCAGCGGCAAGAAGCTTGGGATATATCCCGTCCATATCATCCCTGATAACGCAATTGCCGTCCTTCAGGCAGCCATAGTACTCGCGGCAGGGGGCTATCTTGAGCTTGTCCACGACAATTTTTGCCACCTCTGCGCCCTCGCTCTTGGCTCCCTTTAAAGCTTCATCCAGCAATAGGTCGGTATTGCCTTTTATCCTTGGGCTTCCCATAATCCCCAGAATTTTCAATCTTTGCTCCAAGACGGTTATTCTGACTTCGCTTTCCGCTTGAGCAGAAGCCAGTTCTTCCCATCAGTATGAATTAAGGCATAAGCACCGGCTAGTTTCTCACCATTCAGGGTAAATTCCAACCGGTCAGGCGTTCTCGCCTCCAGTACGTAATTACCTTTATCCCAGACCTCCACCGTTCCCGCCCCATATTCTCCCTCCGGGATGGTGCCAGCAAAATCAATATACTCTACCGGGTGGTCCTCCACCTGAACTGCCAGACGCCTCACCCCCGGCTCATCTGGCACACCTTTGGGAACCGCCCAGCTTTTGAGCACGCCATCCATCTCGAGTCGAAAATCATAGTGCAGATGGCTTGATTGATGCCTTTGCACTACAAAGCGATTGCCCTCACCACCCCGCTCCTCCCCCTTTGGCTCAGGAGTTTTTCTGAATTCCCGCTTCCGCCGATATTCTTCCAGACCCATGATATCTCCTCTCATCAAAGCCTGCTGCGCTAGCGTGTGTTATTATAGTCTCGACTAATAGGCAAGTCAAGGCATCTAACCTCTTGAGGTTGTTTACTAACCCCTCACCCTGTATCCCTCTCCCCTTCTGAAGGGGAGAGGGAAGAGGTTTTTGAGAGGGACGAAGCCCCTCTCATACTTTCACTCCCCCTTCCCTTATCAAGGGAAGGGGGTAAGGGGGATAGGTTGGTAAACAATCCCATAACCTCTTGACATCCACCAAATAGAAGACTTTTAATATATGCACCTGCTAAAACAGGAAAAGCAAACAATGTGACCTAAGTCATAGAAGCTTTTTCTTTAAGAGCTTTATAATTAATCTTAATAAGAAAGGAGAAAGAGATAAATGGCTTATCAAGCGAAGGACTACAGTTATCTCATTGGCATTGAAGGTTTCAGTGAAACACTGCTCAAAAACCATTTCACCCTTTATCAGGGCTATGTCAATAACACCAACAAACTGGTTGACCTGCTCAACAGCAAAGCTAAAGACGCCACCAATCCCGAATATGCGGAGTTGAAGCGCCGCTTTGGCTTTGAGTTCAACGGCATGCGTCTTCATGAGTACTACTTTGAGAACCTGAGCCGTCCCACAACCAGACCGGAGAAGGTAACCAAGAAACTGGCGGAAGCCTTTGGCAGCTACGAAGCCTGGGAACAGGATTTCAAAGCTACCGGAGCCATGCGCGGCATTGGCTGGGCGATTCTTTATCAGGATAACGTTACTGGGCGACTCTTTAACCAATGGATAAATGAGCACGAGGTTGGTCATCTCGCCGGCGGCAAGCCAATCCTAGTCATGGATGTCTTTGAGCATGCCTTCATGACGGACTATGGTCTAAAACGGGCGGATTACATTGCTGCCTTCTTCAAGAATATCAACTGGGATATTGTGGGGAAGCGTCTAAGCTAAGAGGAATAAAATAACCGCATGAAAGTTGAGAATGAGGCTGGTTACCTAGTATAATGTTGCCGAATCCCCGTCTTCTGCTGATAAAGTGATTTTGAGGGAGGGAAGCAGGTTGAGCGACAAGGCAAAGTTACGCCTTACCCAGACTGTTCACGGCGCCGGTTGAGCTTGCAAAATAGGTCCGGGAGACCTAGCCAAAGCATTATCCGGTTTACCCCTTGAGTCTCACCCCAAGCTGATTGCGGGTATAGAGAGAGCAGAGGATGCCGGCATCTATAAGCTGACCGATGACCTGGCAATTATCGAGACCATTGATTTCTTCACCCCAATAGTGGATGACCCTTATTCTTTTGGTCAAATTGCCGCCACCAATGCCATGAGCGATGTCTATGCCAAGGGTGGAAAACCGCTCACGGCGATGAATGTCGTCTGCTTCCCGGTGAAAACGATGGATATGTCGATATTAAAGGAAATACTGGCTGGAGGAGTTGATAAGATACATGAAGCAGAGGCAATACTGGTGGGAGGGCATAGCATTGATGACGAGGAGCTAAAGTATGGGCTCTCCGTTACCGGCATCATCCATCCGGATAAAGTCGTCCTTAATTCCGGTGCTCAAATAGGCGATAAGCTAATCTTAACCAAACCTCTGGGTACCGGAATCATAAGCACCGCGCTAAAGGGTAATAAGGCGACAAAAAAGGCGGTCGCCAAAATAATAAAAAGCATGTCCACCCTCAACCGGAAAGCATCCGAACTGATGCAAGAGATAGGAGTTAACGCCTGTACTGATGTCACCGGTTTTGGACTTCTTGGTCACGCCAGTATCATGATTGAGAACACCGATGTTGGCATGGTCATCCATTCCACAGCCGTTCCCTTCTTTCCGGAAACAAAAGAGCTTGCCAAAATGGGCATGATTCCAGGAGGGCTTCACCGCAACCGGGAGTTTCGCCAGAGCATGGTTGAAATAAATAAAAAAGCCCCTGATTATCTGGTTGATATTCTCTTCGACCCCCAGACATCAGGCGGCTTGCTCATCTCTGTTTCTGAAGAAAAAGCGCCCACGCTATTGCGGAAAATGCACCAGGAAGGTATCAGGGAAGCCGCGCTCATCGGTGAAATTATTGCCAGACCAAAAGGCAGGATAATCGTAGATTAAGAGATACAAGAGGACTGCCCCTGAGCGTGGAAGTTGGTAAATGCTGGTAACTTTTCGAAGGTTTGTCTGCGTTGAATAACGAAGGTAACTGTTCTATAGAACCAATGGTGAGAAATTCCCGTATATGAGCATTATTGTGAGAGAGAACAAGATGTCTATTTGAATTCATCTTCAGAAAGGAGTAGCAAAAATAAAGGTATCAATGTTAAAAGGAATACAAGACTATCAATAGCTGAAAAAATCATAGCTAGTCTCCAGTGTTTCTTCTTTAATGCAAAGATGCCGCCTGCTAAAGCCAATGACCCCAAGGGTATAAATACCGCTAGCCCGCCAACTAGTCCTGCCTGCTCTGTACGTGGTCCTAACCCTGCTAAAAAGTCCAAGAACCCAAACAGTCCTAACAGTAGCATAAGAACACCAACAACAATATTCCAAATGCCCGCGATTGTTAGATTCGTACTTCTGACCATCAGTAAAATACCTCAAGTAGTGGGATTATATCATACGGCCATGCGGAGGATAATCTTCTCAAAACAAAGCCAGCGTCTCAAACGTATTGCCCATTATAATACGCTCGCCAGGAAAAACAAAATTGCCACAGCCGTCTTGACAAGCGGACAAATCTTTATCGGGATTATTGATGTGTTCGCCCCGGTTAATAGAGACAACCCTGCCATAACCACAAGCATCATGCCACACATCCAGTACACAATAACAGAAGCAACGTCTTGAGAACCCACCGAAACAGTAATCAGCAGTACTATTAAGCCGATAAAGCACAGTGTTATCCCTTCAGCAATCCACTCCATTTTTATGATTTGTTTATTGTCTTCTGATATTGAGCCAAAACCATCGATAATTGCTTTGGTTGGAATAAGATGAGCTATCCCCCACAGAATAATTACACCAGAGCCAGTATAAAGCAATATGTCATTTACCATTAGAATCCCCCCCGTTTGGCAAAGGTAAGTTAATTATAGCCCTAATTATGAAGTTGTCAATATCAAGACCAGAAATTATTTATTGCTCTTAATTCCCCTCTCTCAATCTGGTGTAACATTGATAATCATGGGTGTATAATTTTTAGAGATGAAGAAACATGAGTCAGGTAAAGCTAATCAGTAAAAAGGGCTCAACACTACACGACTACCCTTACACGGTGGCTAGTCGGAAGTGTCCTCACTTCTGGATTATCAACGTCACCCCACCAGGCCCAGCCCACTGTGTTCACCGCTGCCTTTACTGTTATGCCCGTCAGGCAATCTACTCCGACCACTCAGCCGAGACCCTGGTTTACAATAACCTGCCTGAACTTGTGGAAAGAGACCTGAAAAGAATAAATCTCTGCCCACCAATCTCCATCTCAAATGTGTCCGACCCCTGCCAGCCCATCCCGGAACTTAGAGCTGAGATGAAGCGTCTTATTCCGCTCCTGATGAGCTACGGAGTATGTTTCGTCATCACCACCAAAGGAGACCCCGGCTTTCTTCTTGAGCTGCCTGACTTTATCAGCTATAAACCAAAGTTCATTGCCATCACCATAGAAGGAACTGCCGATATCCTGGCTTTGCTTTCGCCGAAAGCGCCTTCCTTTGAGCAACGCCTTAAAGCGGTAAGTCGCCTTGCTGAGCTGGGCATCGATACCCTAATCCGCTTCGACCCCGTCTTTATCCATCTCTTTCAGGCGCTCTACGGCAGCTCCTGGTTTCAGCAGGTCGAAGACCTAGTCAAAACCTTCGCCGACACCGGAGCCAAGCATATCGTGTGCAGTACCGGGAGGCTGTCCAAAAAGTCAGCCTATCCCGAAGCTGACAACCTCAGCCTGTGGGAGCAGGTGCGGAGCGTAATTCAGAGATATTCAAACGAAGCCGCCCGACGCTTTGAGCGAGAATATGGCTACGAGCGTGGAGGCACCAGCCAGGGATACCTGCTCAGGAGAGACCTGAGGCTTGAATTCCATCGAAAGCTGAAAACCATAGTCGAAGAGAAAAGGATGACCTATGCCACCTGCCAGGAA
>CAZUSN010000053.1:0-9205 GCA_964623035.1 uncultured Dehalococcoidaceae bacterium
ATTTGAAGAGATGAAGAGCCGCTACTACACCATAAGGGGTTGGGATGTGGCTACCGGCATTCCGACGCGTGAAACCCTGGAAAAGAGGGGGCTGGGCGACGTCGCCGATGACCTCACTAAACGCGGTAAGCTACCCAGGTCGAGAGGGCGGACAACTAATCAAGCAGGTTATAGATGAAATTTCTCCCCATTGGCTTAGTTGAACTCACGCCGAGACAGAAAAGACGGCATTCCGCCGCTATCATTTCCGGTGGCAAATCGAGGTTCAGCCAGGAAGAGATTTTAGACCGCTTGAGGCAGATACGTCAGTCCGCATTGGAGAACCTCAAGGCTTTTTCCCATACTTTTCAAAAGAATGCCAGCCAATACAATGGTGTCCATATTGTCTTTGCGGAAGATGCAGCGGCAGCGGTAGCCTACCTCAACAGTGTGGTCAAGGGAAGCAGAGAGCTGGCGACCAATAAGTCCACCACGGTCAATGAGCTGCGTGCCGGGCTGGAAGCCGCCGGCTATACTCTGGTGGACACTTACCTGCCCCAATTCTCCAAATCGGCTGAGCTGGAAAATCGAATCGAGTATTACTGGCAACTCCTTGACCTGTCGGACAAGTCAGTCTGGGACTCTTTTCAATGCACCGATAGCTCTGTGCTGAGCGCCAAAGAAAATAGCAGCCAGCTCAAGGAACAGGCGGCTTTACTGGGAGTGAATGCCGCCGGAGCCGCTGACGGCTCCCTTTTCCTGCTTCAGCATTCGGATAACATAGCCGCTATACTGCGGCAAGCGAAAAAGCTGATTTTTCTTCTGGGGATTGAGAAGATAGTGGCTGATAGAGACCTCGCCCTTTTCCAGACCAAATGCGCTGGTTTTTTCGGTATGGAGAGTGTGCTGCTGGACCTGGAAATAGCGGGGGACAAGCAGACCGGACGGAACATTTTAGAGCTGGCTCCGGAAGCAAAAGACGCACATAGAGAGATACACATCATTCTCCTCGATAACGGGAGAAGCAAGCTCGTTGATAGTCCGTTTCAGGAATTACTTCACTGCATATCCTGCCGGTCATGCCTGAAGCGATGCCCCACCTATCGTTTCTTTGGTCATGGCTTGGGACGCCACCCGAAGGACTACCTGTGGTCATTTCTGGCAAGGCACAATCCTTCACTTGACCTATGTGTGCATTGCCAGTCCTGCCAGACCGAGTGTCCACTGGACATCAATATTCCACTGATGATAGCCAAAGCTAAAGCCGCCTATGCCGCCGGCATCCCTTCACTACAAAATAGGGCGCTGGCTAATGCCCTTTCACTGGCGGGCACGGGAAGGATAGTGGCTCCGCTGGCTAACATGGCTCTGAAAAACAAATTGAGCCGGCTGGGCTTGGACTGGCTTATCCGAATCGATAGAAGACGCGAACTTCCTGAATTGCGCTCCACCACTTTGGAAGACTGGTTTCACTCTCGTAAATCAACTGGCAAGGGGACAAAGAAAGTAGCCTATTATGCCGGTTGCTTTGCCAGCTATTTTGATACTGAGGTTGGCCAGGCTGCCGTCAAAATTCTGGAGAGAAATGGCTTTGCGGTGACCCTGGTCAGGAACAAATGTTGCGGCATCGCCAAAATTGCCAGCGGTGACCTCGACGGCGGACTCAAGGATGCGCAGAGCTTGCTCCATCAGCTCATTCCTCTCGCCGAACAAGGTGATGATATCCTGGTGAGCTGCCCCAGTTGTGGTCTGGCACTGAAAAAGGAGTACCCTTCACTGCTTGATAGTGAAGAAAGTAAAATGGTCGCGCAACGGACATACGATTTAAGCGAATATCTGATGGCGTTACATGGAAAAGGTGAGCTGGATACTGATTTTCAGCCAATGCCTTTGCTCGCAGCCTACCACCACCCCTGCCATTTGAAGGCACAGGGCATTGAGCGAGAGTCGGTTGAGCTGATGCAGCTAATACCCGAGCTAAAGGTAAAGTTGCTGGATAGGGGCTGCTGTGGCATGGCGGGTACTTTTGGTCTTAAGTCGCAACATTACCTTCAGTCAATGGAAATCAGTGCTCCGCTTTTTGAAGAAATCGAGAAATTGGCACCTCAACTTGTGGTCACTGACTGCGCTGGCTGCCAGATGCAACTCAAATGTGGTCCAATAAAACAAGTGATACATCCCCTCATCTTGGTGCAAAAAGCTTATCTTGAAGAAAGGAGAAGGTAAAATGAAGATTCTGGGCATCTTATGCAGTCCCCGAAAGGGGGGCAATACCGAGATTTTGCTTCAGGAAGCGATGAGTGGCGCTCAAGAGTGTGGCGCTGAGACCGAACTGGTAACAGTCGGGGATAAAGAGATAAAGCCCTGCGACGGGTGTCTTTCCTGTGCTAAGACGGGTCAGTGTCATATCAAAGATGACATGACAGGAATCTATGACCGAATTTTGGCTGCCGATGGCATTATCTGGGGGACGCCCGTTTACTTTTTCAATGTCGCTGCTCAAGCCAAAATCATTCTCGACCGCCTCTATGTTTTCTACACCAACAATAAGTTGATGAACAAGGTCGGTGGGGTAATATCAGTAGCCTCAGATGAAGGACATTCAGGTGTCTGGAATCTCTTCAACGCTTTCTTTGCTGTAAACCACATGTTTTCCGCCGATTTTATCCATGGTTTTGCCAGAATCAAGGGCGACATCCGGAAAGACAAACATGCCATGAAAGCATCAAGAGAGCTGGGCAAGCAGATGGTAGCGCTGGTTGGGCAGCAACTAAGACACCCGGAGAAGTATGATACCGCTATGTACCGATTTGTGAGAAGGGAATATGGCATTGACGCCTGCCCCGCCATGGGCAGGTTCAAAGATTGAAGGGCGTCCTGTAATCAAAATCAAAAAGATAGAAGGAGGTTAAGATGACGCTAAACGTGACCTATAACTTTAAAAAGAGATTGCAGGCAGGCGAGGTCGTATTTGGGCAGACCATCGGACCGGGCAATGACCCGGAGAAAACGGTAAAGGCATTGAAGGATTTCGGGTTTGACTTCATCATGATGGAAAACGAACACAGCCTGGTGAATAAAGAAACCATTTTCGAATATATTCGTGCCTCCCGCAAGTTTGATATACCCATTTTGATGAGACCGGAAGAAAAGAATGCCCACTTCCGGTGCTATATGGATGCCGGGGTCAACGGACTTATGCTGCCCGGGGTCAACACAGTGGAGGAGACAGTCTATGCCATTGACCAGTGTTATTTCTCACCCATCGGGCATAGAGGGACAGGCATCGGGATGAGCCCTTATCTGCTTGACTTTCAGAACCTTGCCAATATGCTGCTCTCGGAAATAACCGAATATGTGAACAACAACATAGTGCTCTTTCCCATGACGGAAAGCGTGCAGTGTATCAGCAACCTGCACCGCATTCTGAGCCTTGAAGGGGTCACCGGAACAATCGTGGGCACCAATGACCTGGTGCTGGATATATACGGGACACCACCAAAAATGTTGCGGTCAGAGACGGTCGCCGCAGACATTGTGGAGGCAAGACTCAGGGAAATTGCCCAAATCTGCAAGAAAACCGGCAGGATAGCGGGCATTGGCGGGTTTGCTCCTAAAGGCTTAGCCAAGTGGGCCAAGGAAGGCTACCAGCTTTTCATGCTGGGCTATGTCATCGATGGCAATGTAGAAAAGCTGCGAGCCCCCATCGAGGAGATGAAATCTCTATTAGGCTTATAGTTTGACAATAGACTGAGAAACCTAAATACGGAGAATGCGCTTGGCGTTCTCCGCTAAAATCATCCGCTTTTCCTCATCGGTAAGAGGCATCCGTAGTATCTGCTCTAGCTGCGGCTGCGGTGGAATGCCCGGGAAATCACTCCCGAACAATATCCTCTCCACACCAATCTTGCGGAAGATACGCACTGCATCCGCCTCCGCCAGACCCCGGTGGGGACAATAAGGAATCCGGTCCGGAGCAGCAAAGCCCTGTGCGGTATCGAAGTAAACGTTGGGATATTTCTGTGCCAGCTCCACCCGCTCATCCCACCAGGCGGCACCGAGGTGGGCGAGAATAACAGTCAAGCGTGGAAAAGCTTTAAGCACCCGCTCCCAGTTCTTCGGCTCGGCATAATCCACTACCGCCTGATGCTCCGTGGTAACTACCGGGGAAGGGTATTCCACCAAGACATGGGGCGTAGGCCAAAGTCCAGAATCAGCCACGATAGGCAAGCCCAACTCCTGACATTTCTCATATGCCGGCCACATTTCTTTGTCATCCGGGAAATGGGAAAACATGCCGGGATGGAGTTTGATTCCCCTTGCCCCCTGGCTAGCCCTCAGTTCTACCTCTCTGGCCATAGCCTTGCCATCACCCAGCTCTTTGGAGATGGAACTAAAAGGGACTAACCGGGGGAAACGCTGTCCCACCCGGCAACCCCACTCATTAATCTCACGCATCAGGGGAGCGATTTGCTCACCGATTCTCTTTTCTTCCTTCCGGCGCTGTGCTTCAGGCAGCCCCGACAGCTTCGCTTTTTCGACAAGAGGTCCACGATACTGGCGTGGTATCAGGGTCAGAAAAACCATCTTGGAGATACCGTTTCCGTCCATATATGAAATAGCCTTCTCCGGCGTAGCATACCTATTACATGCTCTGCGCCCGGGAACTATAAAATAAATGACCTCCTCCTCCAACGTTCTGACCAGGTGTGCGTGAGTATCTATAATTTCGAAGTCATCCATATTTTCCTCCTTTTCCAGAAACGACCTCTATTCCCGATAATTTAAGCAGTTAAGATGTTTTTGTCAAGAACTTCTGAAATCTGAGTCTACTTGTGGTCGGTTGATGAAAGATGGGGAAAAATGTTATGCTCTGGACAAATACCACTGGAGGTGAGAATTATGTGACAATTACCTGACAAACGCACCGGCTAAACTGAGGCAAAAATAGGCAATTTTTAAAAGATATTTGGAGGAGGTATTAAATGACAAAAAAGATTCGTGCTGTCCAATTTGGATGTGGACCCATTGGCTGTGCCGTAGCCACACTGGCCTCGAAGCGGGCTGACATAGAGATAGTTGGCGCCATTGGACGTGTTAGCAACGTGGGTCGTGACCTAGGTGAGGTCGCTGGCCTGGGTAAACCGCTAGGGGTTATTATTTCCAATGACGCCGATGCCGTTTTGTCCAAGACTAAGCCTGATGTCGTGCTTCACACCACAAGCTCCTCGCTTAAAGCGGTCTACGAGCAACTGACCAAGATTATCAAGGCCAACATCAATATCGTATCAAGTACTGAAGAATTGTCCTATCCCTGGCGGAAGGAGCCCAAGTTGTCGGCTGAACTCGACAAGCTGGCCAAAGAGCATAAAGTCACC
This sequence comes from uncultured Dehalococcoidaceae bacterium, assembly GCA_964623035.1. GTDB lineage: Bacteria > Chloroflexota > Dehalococcoidia > Dehalococcoidales > RBG-16-60-22 > CAZUSN01. The sequence goes on from CAZUSN010000053.1 coordinate 5,358, forward strand.
GTGCTGGCTACCGGAGTAAACCCGGGTTTTCTCATGGATACCTGGCCGCTAGCCATGACTGCGGTATGCCAAGAGGTCAAGCGGGTCAGGGTGGCTAGGATACAGGATGCCCGACCCCGCCGTCTCCCCTTTCAAAAGAAAATAGGCGCCGGGTGCACACCAGAGGAATTCCAGAAACTGGTGGACGCTGGAACTTTGCGACATGTAGGTTTAGCCGAATCCATCGCCATGATTGCCGCCGGTTTGAGGTGGGAGCTGGATGATATCAGGGATGAAATTGAACCCATCATTGCCAAAAGCGAGGTGCAAAGCCAGTATATCACAGTGAAGCCGGGGCAAGCTGCCGGGGTAAAACAGATTGGTCGTGGACTGAAAAAAGGACAGGAGCTAATCACGCTGGACTTCCAGGCTTACCTTGGTGCTAAGGAATCTTATGATGCCGTTTACATCACGGGGACTCCCAATATGGAAGTGGTCATCAAGGGGGGCACCCACGGAGACATCGCCACGGCTGCTGTCGTGGTTAATGCCATCAGCCGGGTGCTGGAGGCACCACCAGGGCTGTTAACGATGAGAGATTTGCCCATAGTAACCTGCACCGCCAGTCAGTAACCTCTTAAAATCAGGTATACTTTAACAGGGAGAAATAGGCAAAAAGGAGAGAACAAAGGTGTCTCGAGAAAAGCTACTGGCAGAGGTAACCAAAAAATATGAAGATATTTACCGCAAAAGAACCCAGAAGTCGCGGGCTACTTTAGAAGCCGCCTGCAAATACATGCCCGGTGGAGATACCCGCACCTCCATCTGGTTCCAGCCCTACCCTATCTGGATTGATAAGGCGCAAGGCTGCCGATTTACCGATGTTGACGGACATGAGTATCTCGATTTCCACAACTGCTACACGACCATGATTCTGGGTCATGCCAATCCCAAAGTGGTGGCAGCGGTGAGAGAGCAGGCAGCTAGAGGTACTGCCTTTGGCGCTCTTGTCCCCACGGTGGTGCGCTGGTCGGAACTTGTCTGTAATATGGTGAAATCCGTGGACAAGGTCAGGTTCGGCAACTCGGGAACAGAGGCGGTAATGATTGCCCTGCGGGTTGCCCGGGGCTTTAGTGGCAAGGACGTGATTTTGAAAACGGACGGCTGCTACCACGGAAGCTATGACCCGGTGGTCTACCCGTCAAATGCCGCCGGCATACCCAAGAGCGCTCAGGGAGATAGCATCATCGTTCCCTATAATGATAAAGCAGCCGCCGAAAAGGCTATCATCGAAAACAAGGACAGATTGGCAGCGGTTATCGTCGAGGGGGCGATGGGCGCTACCGGTATGATTCCACCACGGGACGGCTATCTAGAATTTTTGCGCAAGGTTACTGCGGATAACGGTGTGCTTTTCATTCTGGATGAAGTGATCAGCCTAAGGCTGGCCTGGGGAGGAGTTCAAAGCATTTACGGCATTAAGCCCGACCTTACCACTATGGCTAAGATTATCGGTGGTGGCTACCCGGTAGGCGCCGTTGGGGGACGTGAAGACATCATGCAGTTGTTTTCCCCGGAAGTAGGCAAAGTTTACCATGCCGGCACTCTGAACGCTAACCCCATCACTGCCGCGGCTGGGGTCGCTACCCTGGAGCAGCTCGATGCCCAGGTGATAAACAGAATCAATAAACTGGGCGAATCCTTTGCCGATGGGGTCCGCGCCGTCTTTAAAAAGCTGAACATTAAGGGTCAAGTAACCGGGATGGGCTCGCTACAGAACATCCATTTCAGCGATAAGCCGGTGGTGAACGGGAAGTCAGCACGGGAAGCCAACAAAGCTCTTTTACATCTCTTCTACCTAGCCATGCTGGAGAGAGGCATGTTCTCGGCAGCCAGAGGATTATACGTTATGTCAACCCCAATGACACAGAAAGAAATTGATGCTGCAGTTAAAGCGGTTGATGATGTCTTGACCAAGCTCAAGCCCACTGTCGAGGACCTCTGGCCCGAGTTGATTGGACCAGCGCCCAAAGCTTAGCCGAGAATAAAGCTGAAGAAAAGTTGGCATGACATTTGGCACAGATATTGACAAATGAGCATACTGGGTGCTATAATTTGACGTGCTACATAAGGTAAAACCTTCCTCTCTACATGGTAAACGGGCTTTATGGACAGACTTCAGGAAAAGTTAAGGGAATTACGAACCAAGAAGAGGTGGACTCAAGAGGACCTGGCACGAGAGATACATGTCAGCCTGTCCACAGTTCAGCGCTGGGAGAAAAAAGGCGGCGAGCCCACACGACTGGCTCGCCGTGAACTAAAGCGAATCTTCCGCAGAGCGGGCATCGCCCTGGAAGACTGATATACTATAAGAGCTTTAACTAACCCCGCCTAAAGACCGGGCGGTAGCTTTACTCCAAACCTCTCGGAGATACTGCGTAGATTTTTAATCGTGCCTTCGGGAAGGGGGATGCCACTTCGAGAACGCTCGTCAAAAGCTCTTTCCTCAGGCTCGCCGGGCACGAATATTTCCGTGAATCCTTCCGCCTTGGGTAGGGCTTTGATGCCATCGATAAGATGGTCAATGTGCTCTTTGTAACTTTCAACGTCAGTGAACGTGGCGATATCAATCGCCGCAACGACGCTATTCTGGATGTGATGCGGAAGATAGCTTAAACGCTCCCCAAAGGCTTTTGCCTCTTTGCTCGGTTTTGACGGGCTGACCTCCCTGCCCAGCAGCGCCGGCTCCAGCAATGGATTACCCACCATCACACTGGAGAGACACTCAAACATCATGGCCAATCCAGAGCCCTTAGGTCCACCAAAGGGTAACAAGGCACCAACATTCTTGGGGTCGGTGGTGGGTTTACCATCTTTGTCCAGAGCCCAGCCCTCCGGTATGGGAATCCCCTTGTCAACAGCCAGCCAGAGTTTCCCTCCCGCCACCACGCTGGTAGCCATGTCCAGATTCAGAGGACGATGGCGCTTTGCTGGCACTGAAATGGCTATCGGGCTATTGTGCACTCCGGGAACTCGAGCGCCAAAAGGAGCCATATTAGGCGGATTACAGACAAAGAGGAGCCCTGCCATGTCCTTCTTGGCAATCATCTGCGAGTAATAACCAAGAGCCCCCTGATGGGTGAGGTTACGAATTATCGCCCAGCAGACTCCGGCTTTCTTCGCTTTCTCCACCACCAGATTGACAGCATAAATGGTTACCACCGGCCCAAGGGCACGGTCAGCATCAATTAACAAGGTAGCCGGCGTCTCATGGACAATCTTGATATTTGGTTTGGGGTTCATCACACCCTTGTCGATATTCTCCAGATACCAGGGAATCCGCAGCACGCCGTGGGAGTCCACCCCCCTCAGGTTAGCCCATATCAGCGCACCCACTTCAGCTTCCGCATCCTTAGGGGGCACGCCCGCCCGGACAAAAACTTCCTTGACGAACTTGTGCAATGGTTCCCGGGCTACCCTGACCTCTTTCTGTGCCATGTTACCTCCTTTAACTATCACACCTATCGTTCATGATGATTACCGATAGCACCTCCCCGAAAGCCACGAATTCTCGTCGCAGCTCTTCCTCAGTAACCTCCAGCGACAGGTTACCTACATAGCTATTCATATTGCCCATTCTTCTCGACTGATAGGGTTAGGTCCACAGCTTGTGACCATAAGCCCGAATTGGTGGCTCTCCGCAGCGATTAAATAAATATATCTGCTAGCCTTACGCAGAAATGACTAAGGAGTTTAATATCTTCTTCCTCTTCCTCCACCAAATCCACCACCCCTCCTACGGCCATATCCGCCGCCTCTTTCGTCAGAGCGAGGGCGAGCGGCACTCACGGTGAGCGTCCGGTCTTTGA
>CAZUSN010000054.1:0-9109 GCA_964623035.1 uncultured Dehalococcoidaceae bacterium
CACGGCAATCCTCCAATATCAACTCAGCCGAGTTTGATGACCTAACCCCGAGTTTATTGTGAAGGTCTTTACTAGAGAAACCCTTAGTGCCCCGCTCCACAATAAAAGCGGCTAATCCCTTGCCCCCTAGACGCTTATCTGTTTGGGCAATAATGATAACTATGTCAGCTACCCCGCCGTTGCTGATCCAGGTTTTAGTTCCATTTAACACCCATTCATCCTGCTGGAGCACAGCAGAAGTCTCAATACTGGAAACATCGCTGCCAACATTAGGTTCGGTGGTAGCGAAACAGGCTAGCATCTTGCCACTAGCAATGTGTGGTAGATATCTCTGTTTTTGTTCCTCGGTACCCCACTGCAGAATTGCCTTACCACCTAAAGAGAGATGTGCGGAAACCGTAACCGCTATTCCAAGGTCAACACGACCAAGTTCCTCAAGCGCAACACAATAGGAGATGTGGTCAGCTCCCCCGCCTCCATATTCAGAAGGTAAGCTAAGTCCTAATACTCCCATTTCTCCCAGTTTCTTTATCAGGTCTGATGGAAAACGCTCATTCCGATTATTATCTCGTGAAACGGGAGCAATCTCCTTCTGGGCGAAGTCCCTTATAGTGTCACGAATCATAGCTTGCTCTTCTGTAATTTCAAAATTCATGTCTGTTTCTCTCCTCCTATATCGTTAAATTAATATCTGACATTTTAGCCATGGTCTGGCGTGAAATGCCTTATTGGGCAGTCGCTAATCGGCTCAATGTTAGCACACGCTTAAAATAATCGTCAACCTGCTCGGAGATATCCATAATGCCGCAGAGCTTGTGAATTTGCTCGATAATGCTTTGTTCTGCCATTAGCCTTCATTAGCCTTCTCTTGATACTTTGTGGCAGTAATAATAAAATGAAGTGGTGCCTCATGATAAGCTAGAGCTAGCCACAGCATCCAAGATACAGAATTTACGATGGGGATAAACTGTGTGACAAAGATGTTCAGCAAGCTAGCTTAAAACAAATTTACACTTAAAGGAGAGGAGACATGGTTATCAAAAAGGTTAGCATTATCGGTGCCGGAGTAATGGGTATGGGCATCGCTCAGGCACTGGCCCAGCAGGGGTTTGAGGTTGCGGTCTTTGACCTGGAGAGGTCAATCCTGGAGACAGGTTTAGAGAGGACAAGCAAGAACCTTGAATCGCTGGTAAAAAAGGAGAAGATTACCGCTGAAGAAGCGGCGAAAATAGTCTCCCGCATAAAGACAACTACGAAGATAGCGGATATTGCCGCTGTAGACCTGGTCATCGAAGCTGTCACGGAGAACATGGAAGTGAAAAAGAAGGTGTTTGTCCAGCTAGATGGCTTGTGTCCACCCAACACCATCCTAGCCACGAATACCTCAACGTTGTCACCCACGGAAATTGCTTCGGCAACCAAACGTCGCGATAAGGTAATAGGTATGCACTGGTTCAATCCAGCACCGGTGATGCGGCTTATAGAGGTGGTTGCGGGTGCGGAAACGTCTGAAGAGACAATCCAGGCGGTTATGGAGTTTTCTAGAAAGGCGGGCAAGACCCCGGTAAGGGTAAATGAGGCTCCTGGGGGCATCGTGAGTCGCATACTTCGGGGCTATCTCAACGTAGCCGTTGAGGTGCTGGCCGAGGGCGTAGCCACCATCGAGGACATTGATACTGCCATGAAGCTGGGAGCGAACTTTCCTATGGGACCCTTCGAGCTTATAGACCTCATCGGCGTGGACATTCATACCAACAATTCCGAAATCCTAGCACGCGAGCTGGGTAACCTGAAATACCATCCTCATGCCCTCTTGCGCAAGATGGTCAGAGCCGGCCACTTGGGACGTAAGACCGGGCGAGGCTTTTACGATTACACCAAATAGGAGGACAGAAGTGCCGTACCAAGAGATTATTTATGAGAAAGAGAATACGTTGGCTATCATCACCTTTAATCGCCCTGAGGTGCGTAATGCCCTCAATTACCCCGCCGTCGATGAGGCACTTGAGGCAGCGCGAGACGCTGAGGCTGATGAAAGGGTTAGAGTCGTCATCTTAACCGGGGCAGGAGATAAGGCATTTGTGGCTGGTGCCGATATACAGGAATTACGTGAGCGGAATACCTTAACTGAGCTAGGCAGACGCTCGGCACTGAGACGGGTACTGGCTAATCTGCTGGAGACGATGCCCAAGCCCACTATCGCTGCCGTCAACGGGTTTGCCGTAGGCACGGGGCTGGAGCTGGCAATGGCCTGCACCATAAGGATAGCCTCAGAAAATGCCAAGTTTGGTCAGCCGGAGATAAATATCGGCATAATACCAGGAAATGGGGGGACTCAGCGGCTACCCAGGCTGGTGGGTGAAGGGCGCGCCATGGAGATGATTCTCAGCGGAGAACTCATTGATGCCCAGGAAGCTTATCGCATCGGCCTGGTCAACCGGGTAGTGCCCCAGGTTGAACTTATGCCCTATGTAAAGGAGCTAGCCATGAAACTGGCAACCAAACCACCCCTTGCTCTTAAGCTGGCGAAGAATGCCGTCCATACTGGACTCAATATGAGCCTTAACGATGGTATCGAGTATGAGAATAAGCTATTCGCCATCGTGTGTGGTAGTGAGGACAAGCAAGAAGGTGTGCGCGCCTTTCTGGAAAAACGTCGCCCCGATTTTAAAGGTCGCTAGGAGATTTGCCTTACCACATTCTGATGTAGCCAAAAAGTAAAGGAATAGGTGAAAATGAAAAATAGAGAAGTAGTTATCATAAATGGAGCCAGGACAGCAATAGGTAAGTTTGGCGGAGCACTCAGAAACCTTACCGTCGTTGATATTGGAGTCGCTGCGGTAAAAGGAGCTATGGAAAGGTCTGGCGTCAAACCAAATGACATTGATGAGGTGATAATAGGGCATGCCCGCCAGGCAGGAACGGGACCTAATGCATCCCGTATTGTCTCAGTCAAAGCGGGAATACCAATCAGTGTGCCCGCTTTCGGTGTTCAGCAAGCCTGCATAGCGGGGCTGCAAGCCATAATGTTAGCCAGCAATAGCATCAGGTTGGCGCACTCCAACGTTGTCTTGGCTGGTGGGATGGAACACCACAGCAGCATTCCCTATCTCAGCCTGAATACCCGATGGGGTTCACGCATGGGCGATGCGGTGCTGGAAGACGCCATGTTTCGAGATGGTTACAGATGCGGCATAGAGGGCAAATTAATGGGTGAGCTGACTGAAGAGTTGGCTCATAAGTATGGAATAAGTCGGGCTGAGCAGGACCAGTTTGCCCTAGAGAGCCAGCAGAAGGCTGACATCGCTAAAAAGAGTGGCTTCTCTGCCAAGGTAATTGTGCCCATGGAAATCAAACAAAAGGATAGCCCCCCTCTCTTGTTCCAGGAGGATGAGCACCCCCGCAGTGATACCACCCTAGAACGTCTGGCTAAACTGGGGGCTGCTTTTGTCCGCGACGGAACTATTACCGCAGGAAACTCTTCAGGCATAACCGACGGTGCCTGTGCCCTAATCGTGATGTCTAAAGAGCGAGCAGATAAACTTAAGCTCAAACCCCTTGCCTTTATCCGCTCCTATGCTACTGCGGCTGTGGAACCCAAATACTTCGGTATCGCACCAGTGCCTGCCACGAAAAAGGCTTTACAGCTAGCCGGTTTGACTCTGGATGATATTGACCTCATTGAAATCAACGAGGCTTTTGCGGCTCAGGTGCTCGCCGTAATAAAAGAACTGAAGCTCGATAGGAGCAAGGTTAATGTGCACGGTGGTGCTATTGCCCTGGGTCACCCCACCGGTATGTCCGGAGCAAGGCTAACCCTAGAAATGCCCTACGCTTTAGAGGAGAGGAATGGTCGCTTTGGACTGGTCACCATCTGTGGTAATGGGGGCAATGGCGGGGCAATGGTTCTGGAGAGAGCTAGCTATTAATCGATAAGATAGAGCGAAACACGGGTGCTTTACTTAGATGAGGATGAGGGAGTTGAGGTCATCTTCGGCATTCTGGGGCAGGTATCTTAATCTTGTACCGCGCTTTGAGAAAGTCCACAGAATCAAAAAATTATTTAGCCCGTCATGAAGAAGATGCATCTGATTCCACCGCTGGCTATGCTTGCGCCACGGGCAGGAGGTGAGAAAACGTGGAAGAAATAAGAGAAAGAAAAGCTGAGTTTAAAACCGCTGTTGATGGCATTGTGGTCAAAAGAGTATACACCCCGGCGGAGATACCGGAGGCGGAGCGTGACTATAGTCTTCCTGGTGAGTACCCGTTTACCCGGAACATCATGCCCACAGGTTACCGCAGCAAGTTGTGGACGATGCGCCAGTATGCCGGCTATGCTACCGTGGAAGAGACAAACAGACGCTATAAATACCTCTACAAGCAAGGTCAGACCGGTTTCAGTGTCGCTTTCCACCTGCCAACCCAGATGGGCTATGATTCAGACCATCCCCTCTCTCAGGCTGAGATTGGCAAGGTCGGTGTCGCCATAGATTCATTACAGGACATGGAGGACCTCTGGGAGGGCATCCCACTGGGCGATGTCAGCACCTCCATGACCATAAATGCCACCGCTCCTATCATACTGGCGATGTACATCGCCGCTGCCGAGAAGCAGGGTGTGGACCAAGGTCAACTGATGGGGACAGTCCAGAACGATATTCTAAAGGAGTACATTGCCAGAAACACGCATATCTTTGCCTTGGAACCATCCTTGCGACTGACCACTGACCTCTGTGCCTACTGCGTCAAGGAAATGCCGAAATGGAACCCCATCAGTATCAGTGGTTATCACATGCGGGAGGCTGGCGCCACGGCAATCCAGGAAGCTGCTTTCACTCTCGCTAACGGGATTACCTATGTCCAGGCAATGCTTGACCGGGGGATGGACGTTGACTCCTTTGCCCCGAGGTTTTCCTTCTTCTTCGCCGCCTTCAGCAACCTGTTTGAAGAGGTCGCCAAGTTCCGGGCAGTGCGCCGCGTCTGGGCTACAATCATGAAAGAAAGGTTTGGCGCCAAAAATCCGAGGTCGAAGATGATGAGGTACCACGTCCAGACCGGTGGTTGCACTCTGACCGCCCAGCAGCCGCTCAATAATGTGGTCAGAGTCACCATACAGGCCCTGGCGGCAGTGCTGGGTAGCTGTCAGTCCCTGCATACTTGCTCGTATGATGAGGCATTAGCTCTGCCAACTGAAGAGGCAGCCCAATTAGCTTTACGGACCCAGCAAATAATTGCCTATGAAAGCGGTGTTGCCGATACGGTAGACCCTTTGGGGGGCTCATATTACCTGGAATGGTTAACCAGTCAGATTGAGGAAGGGATACAAAGGTATCTTGCCACCATTGATAAAATGGGCGGCACTCTGGCAGCGATAAAGAACGGGTTTATCCAGAGGGAAATCAGACGCTCGGCTTACAACTACCAGCATGCGTTAGATTCCGGCGAGCAGGTGGTCATGGGGGTGAATATGTTCGCCAGTGAAGAGCCGCCCAGACTGGAGATACTGGAAATCGATGAAAGTATCGCCAGAAAACAAATTGAAAGGCTGAAAAGGCTGAAGCAAGGTCGGGATAACGGGAAGGTGAGCCACGCTCTCGATGAAGTGCGCCGGGTAGCCAGGAGTGAGGAAAACATCATGCCGGTATTAATTGAAGCGGTCAAAACGTATGCTACCGTCGGCGAGATATCTGATGCACTCAGGGATGTATTTGGCGAATATAAGGAAAGCGGTATCCGGTAATTTATAGATACGGGGAGTTTCATTATGAAGAGCAAGAAAATACGGGTCTTAATTGCCAAACCAGGTTTGGACGGGCATGATAGAGGCATTTTTGTGGTGGCTCAGGGCTTGAGAGATGCCGATATGGAAGTCATTTACCTCGGCTTACGCTTAACGCCAGAGCAAATTGCGGCAGCCGCGGTACAAGAGGATGTGGATGTGGTCGGTCTGAGCTGCCTTTCCGGAGCCCATTTAATGCTCTTCCCCAGAACGATAGAGCTTGTCAGGCAGAAAACAGAGAAGGACATCCTCTTTATCGGCGGCGGTATCATACCCGAAAAAGACATCCCCAGATTGAAGAAGGCTGGTATGGCGGAAGTGTTTGGTCCCGGTACTCCTATTTCTGAAATCGTGAGCTTCATTCAAGCCAAGCTGGAGGCAGAGCAATGATAACCAAAATCAATCATATTGGCATCGCCGTAAACCACATTGAGGAGGCTGCGAGGTTATATACTGAGATAATGGGGTTAAGCATTAAGAATATAGAAACCGTAGCCGACCAGAAGACCAGGACTGCCATCATTCCCGTAGGTGAAAGCAAGATTGAGCTACTTGAATCAACTGACCCGGAAGGACCCATTGCCAAATTTATTGCCAGCCGAGGCGAAGGACTGCACCATGTTGCCCTTGAAGTCGCCAACCTTGAGAAAACTCTGAAAGCGCTGGCAAAAAGCGGTATTCCCCTGATTGATGAGAAACCAAGAAAAGGCGTCGAGCAAACTAGCATCGCTTTTTTGCATCCCAAGGGAACGGGCAGAGTATTGCTGGAACTGGTGCAGAGTTAAATCTCAGTCACGCTAAAGCCTAGTCCCATAAATAATTACACGGAACGGTAATTTCAATCAGTTCTCTTTGGTGTTTCTAATATTTCACGTCCGAATGATTCTTCTCTCTTGGAAAACCAAATGAAGAAGGCTAGCAGTAGAAAGCCAATGATGACCACCGCAATCACGGGAGCTGTTAAGGGTTTATCTCCAATGATACCTCTGGTACTTACCACAAGCCCAGCGACCAGTGTTGAGACCAGATTGATAACCTTTATCAGGGGATTCAGAGCTGGTCCAGCGGTGTCTTTTAACGGGTCGCCCACCGTATCACCGACCACTCCTGCTTTGTGGGCTTCTGAGCCTTTACCGCCGTAAAGTCCGTCCTCAATGGTCTTTTTAGCATTGTCCCAAGCACCACCCGAGTTCGCCATAAACACGGCTAAAAGCTGCCCGACGAGGATAACCCCGGCCAGAAAACCAGCCAAAGCCTGTAAACCAAAAAGCAAGCCAATAATTATGGGCGAAACTATCGCTACCAGTGCCGGAGTGAGAAGTTCTTTCTGCGCCGTCGCCGTACAAATACTAACTACCCGGTCATAATCCGGAGGAACGGTGCCTTCCCAGACACCCTTAATATTAGCAAATTGATAACGAACTTCATTGACAATGAGGAAAGCAGCTCGCCCTACGGCTCTGATGGTAAGCGAACTAAATAGAAACGGTATGGCACCACCAATGAGGAAAGCGACGAATACCCGGTATTGAATCAAATCGATACTCACTAGATTATTGTAGAAGTAAAATGCGGCAAAAAGAGTCACCGCAGCCAGAACTGCTGAAGCAATAGCTATTCCCTTGGTGATAGCTTTGGTGGTGTTCCCCACCGCATCAAGGTCAGCCAGAGTCTGCCGAGCCTTGGGCTCAAGCTTAGCCATCTCGCCAATGCCGTTAGCGTTATCGGTGACCGGACCATAGGTATCCATAGCGATATTGTTACCTGTCAAAGTAAGCATGCCAATGCCACAGAGCCCAACTCCATAAAAGACCCACAGCAACCGGTACTCAAGAACCTCGGTTCCGGTCAGACCGGTACCGGCTCCTATGGCATGAAAGATAAACCCTGAAGCCAGGACAGCTATGGCAATAGCGATAATAGCCCAGACAGTGCTTTCATAACCAAGAGCAAGGCCCTGGAGTATAGTCGTAGCTGGTCCAGCTTGAGTTGCTTTGGCTACTTCTTTTACCGGTTTGCGTTCTGTAGAGGTAAAGTAATCGGTAAGGTAATTAATACTTATGGCTAGGATTACTCCAGCTAACACTGCCCAGAACAAAAGAAGATTATGGACATAAAAATGAGCAAAAGCGAAGGAACTGGCGACTGAAATTACGGCTCCCATGATGTAAGCACGATGTATCGCCTTCATGGCGTTTTCCCCTTCGCGCAGCGCCCGCACCTGATATGTGCTGATTATCGAGCCGACAACTCCAGCTGCCCGTACCAGCAGCGGAAACAGAATCCAGCTGAACTCCCAGTGGTCAACTAAACCGTGCGTAAATCTGAAATCAGCCAGGATAAGACCCAATATCATTGAGGCAACAATGGTTACTTCATATGACTCGAAGATGTCAGCTGCCATGCCGGCACAATCGCCAACGTTGTCGCCCACCTGGTCAGCCACTGCGGCGGCATTACGGGGGTCGTCCTCAGGAATACCCTTTTCCACTTTGCCAACTAAGTCAGCGCCGACATCAGCGGCCTTAGTGTATATGCCTCCTCCAACACGCATGAAAAGGGCAAGCAAAGTGCCACCAAAGCCAAAGCCCAGGAGAACCTCCGGTGCTTGTCTCCCGAAAAGTATAAAGAGTATGGTACCACCAAGTAGCCCTAAGCCATCAGTCAGCATCCCGGTGACTGTTCCGGTACGATAAGCCAATTTGAGGGCTTGAGAAAAACTACTTCGTGAAGCTTGGGCAACCCGGAGATTGCCTCTTACCGCCATATTCATCCCGAAATAGCCGACCATTGCTGAAAATGAAGCGCCCAGCAGAAAAGCACCAGCCCGCCCCAAACCTAGAATCCAGGGGTTGCTATACGCACTGTGAGAACCGGTCAGGTAACCCGTGAAATAAACAAAGATGGCTAAAGCAATAAATACCCAGCGTATGGTGCTAAACTGGCGATGCAGATATGCGTTGGCTCCACTGAGTATGCTGCCTGCCAATTGTTTCATCTTCTCAGTGCCTTCTTCCGCTTTCAATATCTGAAAGACAAGTAAAACGGCATACAGCAGACCCGCAATGGCAACTCCCAGGATAATGAACAAAGCGACTTTTTCAAAAGTGCTCGCTTCACGAAAGATGGAGAAAATCTCAATCGCAGTCATGCTTAAATCCCCCTTACAAACTGATAGATTATAATATAATTCAAAAAAGGAGACAAGCGACCTCCATCTTTTATCTAGGTTGAAAAGGTTCCAGATGGTCGCAGTTCAAATCCGCCCACCACAGACAGCAGAAAATAGCTCCCCACAAACTGAATTGCCCTTCTCGTACAGGAGTTTTT
>CAZUSN010000055.1:0-9009 GCA_964623035.1 uncultured Dehalococcoidaceae bacterium
GAAGAGGGTTAATATTGAAATATCCTTATTACCAAGGGTAGGATGATTGATGATGTAGTCAAAATTTAAGACTGAGCCGGCATCAAGAAGTCGACACGGTTCTTCCGGTAGCCGCGATAGCACCCAGGGATACTCGATAATTCGTTCATCCAATCTAAATCCGTAGCCTTCGGGCAAAGGCTTCGATTGAGCAAAGACCCGCATCAATTCCTCGCTGCCCAGAACTTTGTTGAGCTCTTGTGTGCGATACTCACTATAGCCCCTCGACCAGGGTCTCATCCCGTGCATTTTGAAGTAAGCGGCATTTATCTGGTCACGAAATCTTTTGTATCGGTCATAATATTTCCCGAGTGCAGTTCTAAGCACGCCCGATATAGTCAACTACTTTTTATTCCTTAAAATCGTACTTTATCCTCATCACCGGAGTAAGGACCCTGTTTTACCTCTATCATTTCTGTTTCTTCCAAGAATTCAAAGCCGTGACCGCCTGAGGCGAGCAGAATAACATCTCCAGTTTTAAGCTCCCGGCTGGTGAGATAAGCCTCATCGTCTTTATAAAAATCGACCCGCACCCGACCTCTTCTGACGAATAATATTTCCTGGGTATATTTCACCTCACGTGCCTGCAACTTATGCCTGTGCTCCTGGATTCTATACCCTTTTTTGTGTTTCATATACCCCAGTTGCTGGGAAAATTCGGGCGGAGTAAAAAATTCTACTCCGTCTTTACCATATTCTCCATTTATAATGATAGCGATTATCTGGTTACCATCTCGTATCTCTTCTACGTTCTTCATACTGAGGCTCCTTTACTTTCCCAGCAAGCCAATCTGCTCAAGGATTCTTACGATGCTGGGGCGTATTGTAGGGGTAAAGTCCAGAGGTGGTGTTTTATCATCGCTATTGCTCAATTCGTCCAAGGACCTAATTATGGTTTCCTGAGGCATATAGTGGCAGTTCGCCTCGAATCTGGTTTGGATAATTGGTGGCAGGTCAAACAGGGGAAAGAGGAGGTAGGAGCGGATACCAAAGCAAAGGGCGGTGCGTGACGAAGTTGACGCCACCGAATAAGCTGTCCTGATACTAGGCTCCCTCATAAATAGGAGTTCGCTCGTGGCTGATTCGTCAATTTCGAAACCGCTGAGATTCAATAGCTCCTTTTCGTTTGTCTCCCGGGGGTGGGGCTTATATATTAGCCGTGAGCCAGCGTGCTTAATACGGATACGGTCAATAATCTCGTTAAATCTCGTGATGAACTTCTCACGGTCAATCCCTTTCCAACTAAGAAACACCGAACCAAAGAGGACGACGATGTTCCCCGGCGAAAGAGAAGGGTGATTTTGTCTCTCCGGAAAGTATAAGGGAAAGGGGATTTCATCAGTGGCTAGATTTTCAGTGGGTGGCCTCATGAAAAATGTATAGTGATATGGGTTTTTCCGGTGCTGGATAAAGACCCAGCCAGTTTCTCTCATATACGAGTAATCAACAAAGGAAGCGCCGAAGAGCAGATGATAAAGGTTGACGTAAAGAGAGCTTTTGTAGGAGAAAAGGTAATTCTCAATGCTTTCGACATGCCGTGTCGTCATGTATATCAGAGTTGGATTCAGACCTTTTAGTCTTTTAAGCAGCACGTTAGATACTAGCTGTCTGCCTGATATCATGAAGACAAAGGAGCTGGGTTTTATATCAATCGCTCGTAACTGCCGGTAAAATCGATAGGTAGCCGCAAACGCTTTAACGATACCAGGAATAGCCTGTGGGCGGAGAGGAGTAGAATAGTAATCGCACCAGCCAATTCGTTCCACTTTGTCGAAATATTTCAGGGCAAAATCCACCTCTGTCTTGAGAAAGTAGGGCATACTATCCAGGATGAGGGTAGTTTTCATATCCGGACGCAGTTCCCGGATGACATTGGTGATGCCAGCAAAACAGGGTATCTCGAAGGGATGATTACAGAACATGTAGACCGTAGTGCTGTGCATGCTAAAAACCCCTGCACCTATTCTTTTGGTGCTGGCTAATCATTGATGGCAGCCCGCCCTTCGCTCACTATCTTTTCAGCCAGCCAGAGGTCAAATTCATCATGAATATCTATTGATGAACAGAAGTCAGGGTTCGGCACGATGTCAACGTGGTCACCAATTCGTCGCCCACCCTTAATAACATGGACTCGGCTGGCACAGGCGAGCCCGATATCCTCACGAAATACTGCTTCCTTCTGCTGCCGGACCTTTTCTTCCGGTAACGTCAGCCGTTGGTATCGCCCACCTTCCCTCTTCCAGAAGTTCTTGTGTGTTGGATAACCAACAAACACTGAGTCAAGACTCTGGTCTTTCAGGAGTCTGGTGATTACCTCTTCCACCAGATACTTCTTCCGAAAGACATCGGTGACCTGCAAATAAAGGACGACATCGACGCGGTAATTATCCTGAGACTCAAGCCACTCGACGGCATGCTGTAAGTAGCCGATGCTGGGGACATCATCGCCAGCCAGTTCCGCTGGACGTCTAAAGGGTACCTCAGCACC
Organism: uncultured Dehalococcoidaceae bacterium; assembly: GCA_964623035.1. Taxonomy (GTDB): domain Bacteria; phylum Chloroflexota; class Dehalococcoidia; order Dehalococcoidales; family RBG-16-60-22; genus CAZUSN01. Next base: position 2,528 of record CAZUSN010000055.1, read on the forward strand.
ATATTCTCTGGCTACTTCAGCAATCTCATCGTCATCGGTTGAAACAAGTACCCGATCCACCAGCGGGCAATTCTTGGCTGCCTCAATTGTCCAGGCAATTAGGGGTTTTCCAGAGAGCACCCTGATATTCTTTTTGGGCAAGCCTTTAGAGCCACTACGGGCACCAATGATGGCCACAACATGGCAATCGGGTGGCTTGACCATCGAGGCTTTCCTACTGCTGGCATCAGATTTCATTCAATATCCTCTTCTTTTATGATGGTTCCCTGAGCAATATCACGGATAACCCGGTGACCGATGATTGAGTGCCATCTTTCCGGTGATATTCCAGTGCCTGGTCTTAAGAAGGTGAGGGCTTCCTGGGTCACAGTTTCGCCTTGCCTCAGCGGTTTACCAGCCGCTAGGCTGCGGCGCATTACCGTCTTGTTCTCTTTTTCACATTCCATAATTCTCTTGCTATATTCACCAAGGCTGGCTTCAATAAGCCTGATATTGCCTACCAGTTCTCGCATCTCGGTCAGATTAGCGGCGAGGGCGTGGTCCCGGAAAGTCTGGTTCTCCTTGCGGTAGGTAAAGTGCTTCTCGATGACACAGGCACCTAATGCCACTGCCGTCTGACAGGACAAAGTGTTTAAAGTATGGTCGGAGTAGCCAACGGGTACACGGAACTTCTCTTTCAGATAGGGGATGGCGAGAAGATTGGCTTCACGAATGGGGACAGGATAGCTTGTGACACAGTGTAGCAGGACTACCCTTTCATTGAGAGGAGCTGTGGAAACGTGGGCAATCGCCTCTAAAGCCCTGGCGATTTCTTTCACCTCGCTCATACCTGTAGACAGAAGAATAGGCTTGCCTTTCCGGGCGATGTATTCCAAGAAAGGATACCAGTTCAGGTCTCCGGAGGCGACCTTGTAAGCTGGCACTAGCTTATCTAGCATATCAACGCTGTCAAAGTCAAAGGGGGTCGAAAGGAAGAGCAGCCCGTTGGTGTGAGCTAACGATGCCAGTTCTCTGAATTGCTCATCGGAAAGCTCAAAGCCCTTTATCTGCTGGAAACGCTTCTCCTCGGTTCGAGCAACAAACTTCTCGGCTCTGATTGTCTGGAACTTGACCGCATCCACCCCTGCCTCTGCTGCCTGCTCAATCATTTGCTTAGCGAGGTCAAAATTACCCTCGTGGTTATTGCCAATCTCGGCAACTACCAGAGCGCGTTGGCTTATCTCAATGTTACCTATTTTCACCGTGCCAACTCTTTGTCATTTGCTTGACGCTGCTGGAGAATCTGCTCTACAAGCCAGAACTCAAAATCCGTGTCTATCTGGAAGCTTTCCTCAGGGGTCATCTGAATATGGCTCACGGTACGACCAATGAAGCTTTCCGGGCTTACCGCGTTTACCCGCGAGAGCAAGATTGCCCCATTATCGGCATAGAAGGTCTCCCTTTCCAGTCGCAATTTTCTTTCCTTAATGATTGGCTCGAGTCCGTGTTTCCCATGCCGATAGAAGTATCCATTATTTTCATAGACCGAGACGACGCTATCACATTTGAAAATCTGCAGGGTGTCGATGGCTTTCTGGATATGTCTCGATTCACGTAGCGGTGAGGTGATGAAAAGCAGCATAACGGCATCGGGCTTATATTCCTCTCTTTTCTCAAGTTCGCTCAGGACATAGATAACGGTAGGTTCGATTGGGGAACGAGGTTTAGCTAGCTCCTTGCTTCTTGATATTGCCTTAATGCCCGTGAAGTGTTCGGCATATTCCAGGATCGCCTGACTATCAGAAGTGACTACAATCTTGTCCAAAACGCCCGATTCAACGGCAGCGTTGATGGTGTAGTCCAGTACTGGCTTGCCAGCTAATGGTCGTAGAGCTGTAGGAAGACAAGTGGGTGTTGCATCGTCTCTGACCGGAATAATAGCCAGTACCCGAGGCGGTTTTTTGCCTAGCTTGGCAGCAAAGGCTCGCTTGATTTGCTGCCTAGTTCGCAAGATTTTGTCCATGCTTGCGCTCATACTGCCGGCGTGTCGGCGATAATAAAAGAGGGGTAGGTTCACATTGTCAACCTGATATTTTTGAATCAACCTGAGCCAGAGGTCATAGCCGTCCTGGCGAGGTATCTCCTCGTTATATCCGCCGAGTTCAACAAGACAAGACTTTCGCAGCATGGCACAGGCGGCGTGTGAAGGGAGGTCGAGTAATTGGTCATCTTCATATACTTTGTTTCGGCGCTCAAGACGAAGCAATTCTCCTTCTTCAGAAATGATGTAGTAGTCGGAGTAAACAAGTGCTACCTCTGCCTTGTGGTCAAGTACGTTAGCCAGAACAAGCAGGGCATTGTCATCAAGATAGTCATCAGCATCAAGTCTCATTATATACTTACCCTGAGCCAGTTTAATGGCCTTATTGTTCGTCTTAGTTAGCCCCTGGTTCTCCTGATGATAAATTCTGATTTTGGGATTGCCTTTAAATTGGGCTAATACCTCTGGTGTGTCATCGGTTGATCCATCATCAATGATGATAAGTTCCCAATCATCATAATTTTGTCTGAGGACACTATCGACGGCTTCCTTCAGATACGCCCCGTAGTTATAGGTTGGTACATAAACGGTGACCTTTGGCATCTCAGGCAATGACATCGGACCTGCGTAAATTAGCTATGATTTTGTCTTTCCAGCCAAGACTATTGTATCAGATAGTTGCCTTGTGTCAATAGAACTTTGCAGAGTAGAAATAAGCTCTTCGCCAATACGGTTGACCTTTTCGCTGAATGACAGCATAAGCTGTGTCAGCAACTCATAGATGTCCATGCCAAAATACCAGGCTGCTGCTGGTGCGAAGCCGCCAATTTCAAAGGCGGTCGCTAGGGAACTGTCAGTGAAGATATGCGGGTGACCCAAAGGGTCTAAATGACGCACCACCGAGTTCGGGAACAGGCTCTGGACAGCGGTGCTAAAGGAATTCCAGTTAGGCGCACTGGCGACAACCAGAGTCTTCCGGCCACGAAGTGCTTGATAAGCAGCTCCTATCAGATGGAGCGGTTCGGGAACATGCTCAATCAGACCCCAGAAGGTAATGACATCAACATCGGAAAACCTTCTCCATTCCTGCGGAAAGTCGGCTGCTTCCAGTTCAAAACCGAAGTTTTCCTTACAGAATTCCCGGCTGGCTTCGCTCACCTCAATCCCTCTAGCTTCCAGCCCCATTTGCCGGGCAGCATAAACAAAGTGGCCGCCACCAGCGCCAACATCCAGAACTTTGACTGGTTTCTGACCGTAGATTAACATGAACTGTTCTATCATCCACTCGACCTTTGGGATGGCTACCTGTTTCACCCGGATCTCCAATGATTCTTTATTAGTATAGGTAGCGGCGTAATGGTTATCAGCAGCATAAAACGCCTTCAACGTCGACTGGGAAGGCCGGACGATAAGGAAGCAGTGACTGCAAATCGGACACTGATGGTAACGCCCGCCATAAATATTCACCAGAAATCGAGCATTGGCGGCAGGTGAATTGCAGACAGGGCAGTGGTCAACCTTTTCTAGCTTTTCAGGATTAAATAACGCTGCTCTGGTTTTTCGATGATGCTCAACCTGGGCGGGGAAGTTCTTAACCACCGTTCCTTTTAGCGACAGGATGTCTATTGGTTTCCCGAGGCGGACGTTCACCTTGTAGCTTCGTCCCTCATCATCAATGGCATCTCGAGCTATCCAGGTTTCAGCGTGACTTGATGCCGTGGAAACCTGCATCGGACATATTTTATGCCAGGTTGGCATGTTTTCTCTCCTGTTTGGTTGTCATAAATATATTATAGCATCTATTTCCCTTCATTTGTTAGCTGACGAGAGCTTTTTGGCATAAGATGATACTCCTTGATACATAAAGTGCCACATGCCGAAATTAATGTTACCGTAGCTCTTCTTCTATCAGGCATACCACATCCCTACGTCAGCAAAATCGAAGCCTCTGTCGGGTTTATTCTTAATGGCATTTCTAACTCTCTTACTGATAAAACCGAGTCCCCTCACACTCCTTCTATCCACGCAGTTTCTGCAGAGGTTGTTTTTCCGATAATCACCTGAGATATGGTCTCTACGTAACCGATTCATTTTTTTGCCATTCCATACGGCCGCCAGGGAATCCTTGGCTAAATCACCAAGTATCATCTGCCCGTCATAATCATAGCAGCATGGCACAACCTTGCCATCAGCAAGTACCGTGACGCTTGACCACGGGAAGTAGCACTTTGGCAAGGTTGCGTCTGATGGTTTAGGGACGGTACGCAATTCGTTAATTGAATCTATTGTGCCAGACATGGCCGAGAACTGTTTAATGAGTACCCAGTCGATACCATCCCGCGACCATAATTTCTTAAAAGCATCAACCTGTAGGGCTGTTTTCTCCATTTTGATCATGGATACTACCGTATAAGGGAACAGGCTATGTAATTCAAGTTTTTGCCTAATATGTTCCTCTAAAAATCCGACCGCCTTTTCATAATTCGCGTTACTGCCCCTATAGTATTGATAAGTTTCCTGGTCTGTGCCGTCGAGTGAAATATTAAGAAGGTCAAGCTTTAAGTTGATAAGCTTTCTAGAGTTATCAGATTTCAGTGAAGTTGCATTTGTCGAGAACCCTATATGCAACTTCTTAGATTTGGCATAAGCTATCATGTCAAACAGGCTAGGATTCAGCAAAGGGTCACCAAAATGGTCAAGCCAGACAAACTCAGTCCAGTCCTTCGCCTCATCTATAACCCGCTGGAATAATCCTAATTCCATATGTTTTAGCTTTCTTGTCATATGTGGTCTGGGGCACATGATACAGTCCATATAACAGTAGTTAGTAGTTTCTATATTATAAACAACTGGAAAACCCAATGACCTTTCCATTTTTAGATTGTAGGAAATTAGGTGTAACATTTCGTTAAAGATTACCCTAGCATACTTCATTAAGGTCCCCGATTTTCAAGAGTTAAAAATACGCCGCGTTCCTGCTTGCGGTTTGTGCAGGTATCGGTTAAGTATGTCAATCAGCTCCTGCATCCTATGAAAGTAAGTATGCTCTCTTAGAGTTCGTTGCTGCCCTGCCCAAGCAATGGCTAGGCGTTCATCCTCATGCTCTAGGTAGTGCTTAACCAGCTCGGAGCATTCCTCTGGGCTTTTATAGGCTAAAACCTCCCGACCTGGCTCAAATAGTTCTGGAAGATTACCCTTGTAGTCTGTTATTAATAGCGTACCCACGCCGGTAGCCTCATAAAGCGTAAGGTTATTACAGAACCCGTTGGCAACAGAAGTGATATGCTTGTTAAGGCAAATCCGGCTGTTATGGCGGATATTATACATCGCTATCCCCCAGGCCTCACCATGGTAGTTTTGCCGTATCGGCGAGCCTTGTGAAACATTATCCATGCCATAGCCCCAGTAATCAATCTTAACCTGATGTGAGACGCTCTCCAGAAACGCATTTCGCTCCTCATGGATAGGGCTGTAGCCACCGATGTGCACTGCATCATATGGGGGAAAAGATTTTGACAGCTTTGATAGCACTTTCTGCTCAAAGCCCAGCCGAAAATATTCACTGGCAACGCCCTGCTCTCGAAAATAGGCCACCTGGTTGGGAAGTGATGAGAGGATAAGGTCATAACCCTGGAGATACCTGCCTTTGGGTAAAGGTGAGGCATGCTGACCAACAATAAGGCGGACATAGCGCTTGATATCCTTGAGAGAATCAGCAGGCAACCAGTTAATACTCTGTACATACAGAACATCGGGGGAGAAACGGCGAGCCTGGTCATGTATTATCTTGAGTAATAACCTTGTTCTTTCTAAATCAAATGGGAACCAATTAAAATGAAGCTTAACACCATTTTCAATAGCCCATTGTCGCTGTAGTTCCTCGTTATTAACAATCACTTCATGTGCCTCATGTCCCAACTCTTTCAGATTGGATGAATAGAAATCAGCCGTGCCGAAGCACTCTGACATTAGACTTTGCCAATGCCCAGCGTACGGAAGCGACTTCACCTCAGGGTGAGCTTTGTAAAACGACTTCAGGAAATATGGATAATAGCTATCAACGATTAATAATCTCAATCTACTCCTTCAGCAACCCTATCTGCTCGCGCATCCTCATTATACTGGAGCGTATTATAGAGGTTAAGTCCAGGGGACGTATGACATCCGTATTGCCATTATGCCGACCTTATCTCTCTTGCCTCACCGGTTTTCTTCAGGGTGAGCATTAACATTAAGAATTTTGTAATCAAAATGCTGCGGAAACAGGATTGAATACTTATGTTTGGTGTATATCGGGTCTCCATAATCCATTTTATTTAGTGAGAATTCTGCTGCTAATTTAGATGCTCCTAAATTGTTATCCTCGCGGTCAGTATCATCAATAGCACAGACCGAATTGGGGGAGAGTAACTGATTATAAACTTTTAGTGCGGATTCCGAAAAACGGTTCCCGCCAGAAGGA
>CAZUSN010000056.1:0-8701 GCA_964623035.1 uncultured Dehalococcoidaceae bacterium
TAGCCTTAATCAGGGAACTGCATACCTTTGGTCCCGAAGTTCCACTCAGTGAACGAAGGTCAGAAGCCGCCCAGCACAAGGGTCTGGGCAGGGCACTACTCCGTGAAGCCGAACGAGTTGCCGCCGATGAGTTTCAAGCAAAACAGATGGTGGTCTTGAGCGGTGTTGGCGCCAGGGAATACTACCGGGCTGAGTTTGGCTATCACTCACAGGGTGACTATATGATAAAGTCCTTGAAGTCTCAGGACTGACAGTCAGGCTCGGGGATTTTGGGCTTTAGCCTTCTTCGGTTAATTTTGCCTCTTCCTCTTCTTCTTTTTCACCGGGTATGGCGAGCCAGTCAGCGATATTGGCGATAAGCTGGTTATTATCAAGGGTGCCATTATAGGGCTCAGTCATGAAGGTGAGGTCGTGAACTCCCAGGACCTTGTCTTTTTCGACCAGAGCCATGGGGGATAGCTGCTTTCTTGACTCAATAACTGAGGAAAAGGTGTTCTCGTCAACAAAGGCAAGACCGCCCTCATCCGTCGAGATAGTGCCGGCAACATAAAGGACTATCTTTCCCAGATTCTTGGTTATCTCGCTTTCCTCGAAGTCAGTGATGAAGATATTCCGGTAGTTGATTTCATTTTCTTTCATGTTATACAGGTAATCACGTTCAAATATCATGCCAAATTCAAGAGATATGTCATTTATCCTGCTCTCCCTGGTGGGGTCGGCGATGAGCAGCAACTTGCCGCCACCCTTGACAAACTCGTTTATTGTTTTCTTATCTTCATCGGAGAATTCTTTCTGTGGCGAAACGATAATGAAGACGTCTGGCGGAAGCTCCTCTTCCTCTTCTTCCTCCTTTTCCTTGTCCGCTTCTTCCTTGTTCATCTCCTCTGAAGGCTCTTCTTCCTGTTCGGCTTCTTCCTCCTCTAGGGGTTCTTCTTTCTGTTCAATTTCTTCTTCCTCGGCAGCCTCTTCTTCGACCTCTTCCTCCTCGCCTAAAAGCTCCTTTTTCAGTTTGTCCTCCGCCTTGAAGAACTTGACCTTAAAACCCCGGGAGACAAGCCGCAGCATCAGGACATTGAGTTCCTCGACCTCAAAATTGTTCTCATGAGCCAAATCAATGAGGATGCTCCTTTCCTCTTCAGATATATTAGCGGAAACATTCTCCGATACTTTATCGGCAAACTCAGCCAAGGGCGCCGGGGGAACAGCAATCTCTTCATACTCGGTTATCTCGGTGGGCGATGGCGTGTAAAAACCGCTGTAGAAGAAAAATCCTCTTCCCAGCAGGACGACAATTATCCCGACAATAACGATAACGATACGCTTAATCACCGATTCACCTCGACTCAAAATACAGGTAATAGTATCTGGGGAAAAGTCCCGTCTGTGATTTCAAGTCTGCCAAATCAGCATTACCAAAAGACCAACGGCGTGGCTGCGTATCTATCTGAAACTCCAGTATACCGTAATTCCTGAGTCCAGCGAGGCTGGCTGCTTTTTCGAGGGCAGCGGTCCTGGTGCCAATCTCATCGATAAGCCCGTATCTGAGGGCTTCCACACCAACAAGGATTTCGCCCAGGGAGAGCTCTTCTTCGGATAGTTGGAGCCGGTCTCCCCTCTGTAATTTGACCACATCAATAAATTCCTGCCTTATCATCTCCAGGTGGCTTATTGCCTTTCGCCTCGACTGACCGGTCGCTTTAAATGGTCCGGTAGTGCCCACCTCTTCATCCAGCTCTTCAGGCTGAGGCAGGCTAACAAAAGCGCCAATGCTGCCAATCTGAGAGGTTGGCTCAGCATAGATAAAGTTTGAACCAAGAGCAACGTAATAGCCACCGCTGGCGGCTAATGTTCCAATGGAAGCCACCACCGGCTTCTGCTCTCTCAGTCGGAGGATATCCAGATATATCTGTTCCGTGGCGCTGGCGCCACCACCAGGGCTATCGATGCGTAAAACGACTCCCTTGATGTCTTTACTATCACGGGCATATTGCAGCCGATTCAAGATATTATCAGCATAGGTCTGGTCAAGGATGGGACCTGAGACAGTTAAGATAGCAATGTTTGGTCTGGGTATCGCCAGCAGCGAAATGCCGAAGCCCAAAGCTAAACCGAGCAGGATAAAGAAGGGAATCGAGCTAAACCAACGGTGTAATAATCTTTTGGTCGATTCCAGCCAGGACATAATTTTCTTCCTTTATAAATCAGTGCTTACTGAAAAAGTCAGATAATATCATTTTATCACAAAAATCTAAATCTTATTAAGAGACTGTTTAGCAACCTATCCCCCTCTCCAAAATCTCTTCCCTCTCCCTTTGCCAAGGGGAGAGGGATAAAGGGTGAGGGGTTGTTAAAGGCTCTATTATTTATTAACTTTAAACCTGTCAGTGGTTAATACAACGTTAACCCTAATCTTTCTCTTTGGTTAGCTGTCTCAGTCTGGCATCACCAATGCCAAAGTGGTGGGCTATTTCGTGCTGGACCACCCTCATTATCTCTGCCTTAATCTCGTCATCATTTTTACATCTCGCTTCGACCGGCTTCTGGAAGATGGTTATTTTGTCCGGCACTACCATTCCGTAGTGTCCGCCTCGCTTGGTCAAAGGCACACCCTGATAGAGACCGAGCAGGGTTTCACCACGCTTCAGTCCAGCCTGAGCCAGTTGAGTCCGAGTTGGCTCGTCCTCCACCACCACGTCAATGTTTTCCAGCTTGCTGCGGAATTCCTCGGGCAGACTATCGACCGCTCTAGCTACCAGCCACTCAAATCTTTGCCTGTCCATGCTCTACCCCACTTTACCTCACTTTCCAGGTCACCCACAGAATCCAGAGCAGCATCAAATAGGCACTGGTGCCACTGGCAAGGTAGAGGAAAGCAATCACCAGGCTCCAGGGTAATCCGACCTCGGGTGAAGGAACAAAACGGACAAGATGGATGATGCCGCCAATAAGTCCCCCGGTAGCCATGAGGGCAATGGCAATCCCAACCGGCAGACTGGTTAGCTTTTTCCATTCTGGCTTTAAGGTAAAATAGCTGATGAAAACATAAAGACCGAGAAGTCCAAGGATGACCAGAGTTGACATGACCAGCCCGCTTGTTGAGGGGTTGACAACGATCTCCCAGATGATGCGGATAATCACGGCGACAAAAACCGGGGTGAGCGTTGCCAGAAACCATATCCTGAGTGTTTGCTGCTTCATAATCTCAAATTCCTGCTTTCAGTCGGACTTTGTCTATCCGTCATGTGGCACGGTTGAATTTATTTTTGGTCACCCTTAAGTAATTTTTTTAGTTCCTCAGCTCGGCTCTGGTTTATAGTTCCTTTGGCTAAGGCGATGGGGATAGTCCAGATACCCAGCTCTCGATAAAGGGGGAGAAACTCAGGGGCATATTTCTCCAGGGCAGTGAGGTGTTTGCGGATGGTAGCCAAATCCCCCCGGGCAATGGGCCCAGTAAGGCAATTGGGGAAGCCAACATGGTCAATATTATTAACCGCGCCACGCAGCAGGGGCAGATAGGCTTTGGTGGCTTCGGCAGTGGACTTACCGAAATTCTGCCACAGGTCGGTGGCTATTTTAACCAAAGTGTAAAAATAGTTGCAGGCAATGCAGGCGGAAGCATGGTAGAGCGCTTTATCTTCGGCAGTAAGATAGACCCAATCACCATTTAAAGCCTTAGCCATATCGGTTAGGATACCTCGCAATGGTTCCTCAGCCTCGATAGCGAAGGTAGAGCCAGGTAAATTCTCAATAGCCTGGTCAATGCCGGCGAAAGTCTGACAGGGATGGATGGAGCCTACCATCGCCCCCTGCTGCTTAGCTGGCTCCAGAGCATCTGCGGAGGTGGCGCCACTGCAATGAATGACTGATTGTCCGGGATGCCATTTAAGCTCGGCGGCAACTTTGGGGATGAAATCATCAGGGGTGGTGATAAAGACAAGCTCGGCGCGGTCAACAAGTTTTTGAGCAGTTTGACAGATTTGACAACCTGGTACTCTTTTAACGAATCTCCGGGCAGCTTCCGGGCTCACGTCATATACGGCAATGACCTGGTAGCCCAGTTGAGACAGTTGCACGCCGAACGCAGTGCCCACCGGTCCGGCACCGATAAATCCTATCTTTGGCAAGCGCGTTACCTCCCCATCGCTCAAAAATTTTCGACAACCGAGTATATTGGCTCTTTCCTGATTTTGTCAAGGAGGTATTTCTTGACTTTATCCAACCGATTTTGCTAGATTAAAAGGCAAATTGTTATAGTGCTAATGATAGGAAAGCTAAACAGGAGGCACGAGCAATGAAAAATCCTCTGAAAGAAAAACTGCAGCGAGGTGAGGCTGTCATCGGGACTTTCGTGGAGATTGGTCACCCCGATGTCGCCGAGTGGCTATCTCGTGTTGGCTTTGACTGGCTTCTGCTCGATACCGAACATGCGCCCATCGGTCTGGAGACTTTGCAGCAGATGATGCAGGCGATGAGCGGGACAAACTGCATTCCCATCGTTAGACCACAGTGGAACGACTTGGTGTTTATCAAACGCGTGCTGGACCTTGGTGCTTATGGTGTCCTCATCCCCTGGGTTAATTCAAAGGAGGATGCCGAAAACGCAGTGCGGTTCTGTCGGTACCCACCCGAGGGAATCAGGGGCTTCGGTCCCAGACGCCCCGGAATGTTTGACCCGGCGGACTACTATAAAACTGCCAATACTGAGCTTTTGGTTGCTGTTCAGATAGAGACCGATAAAGCGCTGAAGAACCTGGACGAGATACTGTCCGTGCCAGGCATAGATGCCTGCTACATTGGTCCCTGGGACCTCTCCGTCAGCATGGGATTCGGGGTGCCTCCGAAATGGGATAACCCGCGCTATTTATCTGCCTTTGACCGGGTTCTGGAGGCAGCCAAGAAGCACGGCAAACCAGCCGGCATGTTCACCACTGTGGATAATATCGAATGGGCTTTGGAGAAGGGTTTCAAGTTCAACACGGTGGATGACGATGATACCTTTCTCATTACGGGTGCACAAGCAGCTTTGAAGAAAGCTCGCAGCGCCGGTAAGAAATAGAGAAGGCAATAATGAAGATAACCAGGGTAACAACCTATGTCCTAGAGGAACTTTTGGGGGATAAAGCCTTCGGCTGGTCCCAGCGGGTAACCGACCGGCGTCAGACCGCCCTGTGTGTCATCGCTACCGATGAAGGTGTCGAGGGGGTGGGGGAAGCCTTTTTCTTTGGCGGTCCGTCCCAGCTTGCAACGAGCATGATAAGTGATGCCTACGCACCTTTGCTCATCGGCAGAGACCCATTTGACAATGCCACTATCTGGGATTCCCTCTACAACCGGACCAGAGACCAGGGAAGAATTGGTTTGCCCATCTCAGCGTTGAGTGCCATCGATATTGCCCTGTGGGACATCAAAGGTAAAGCCCTGGGGTTGCCCATCTATAAGCTCCTTGGGGGAGCCTATCGAGAGAAAGCCCACGTCTATGCCACCGGTCTCTATGAGCCCCAGCACGTGCCCAGCATAACCGAGGCCTTGGTTGAAGAGGCGCTGGGCTACAAGAAAGATGGCTTCTCGGCGATGAAACTCAAAATTGGCTACGGAATTGAGACGGACATGAAATATATCAAGGCGGTGCGGGAGGCAATCGGGGATGATATGACGCTGATGGTGGATGCCAACCACGCCTATTGTGCGGCTGAGGCGATTCAGCTGGCTCGGCAGATGGAGAGTTATCATATCTACTGGTTTGAGGAGCCGGTGCCTCCTGAGGATATTGACGGTTATATTGAAGTGAAGCAAAAGTCTAATATTTTGATCACTGGCGGTGAATGTGAGTTCACTCGATATGGCTTCCGAGAGCTAATCACCCGGCGGGCGGTGGACATTCTCCAGCCTGACCTCTGTGCCACTGGAGGGTTTACCGAGATGATGAAAATAGTGGCTATGGCCAGTGCCTGGAATGTGCCGGTCATCCCCCATGTCTGGGGAACTAACGTTGGCTTGGCAGCATCTCTGCAATTATTTGCCACCCTGCCCCACTTCCCCGAGCGTCGCTTCCCCTCGGAGCTATTCTTTGAGTATGACTGCTCGCCCCACCCCTTCCGTGACAAAACTACTCACGAGAAATTCATTATGAAAGATGGCTATCTTGATATTCCCGGACGTCCTGGTTTGGGTGTAAATTTGGACTTGAATTTTGTGCAGAAGCACTCCATTATCTAGTAAAAAATTCCTGATAATAACTATTTTCAGAAAGACACTTTTGTTGTAAAATTAAAATGCTGTCAGCCGGGGGCTTGAAGCATCTTGAGGCAAAAAGGTGATAAATGTTGAAAGATGCTGACCTTAAATTGACCTGTCGCCAGTGTGGTAAAGAGTTTGTCCTGACCAGGGCGGAGCAGGAGTTCTACGAGCTAAAGGGTTTCGCCTTACCCTCCCGCTGTAAAGGGTGCCGCTCAATTAAGAAAGGTGAGCCCCAGCATCTCGTTTGTTCTCAGTGTGGGGTGGAGATAGAGAAAGGGGCATCTCTCTACTGTGCTGCCTGTCTGGAAAGTGCTAACCTTGAGCTTGAGAAAAAAACCAAGCAGGTCAAAATGGCAGCCAGCGCCGCACATACCAAGTTAGAGGCCAGTGAATCTCAAAAGGCGGAACTCGCTGAGTTGCTTCGTCAGAAGGAGCAACAAATTGCGGAGCTGGCGCAGAGGATAAATAATCTAACTGAGGATTTAGATAAAGCGCAGCAATTCTATGCCGCTTCAGGCTGGCTGCAACCCGCAATGACTGATATCGGAAAGAGACTGGAAGATTTGGAGCGTGCCCAGCGTGAAATAAACCAGAAAATGCTCCAGACGATTAAGATAATGCAGGAGAGGTTTGAGAATATCAGCCTCCTGGAGATGATAAAGCGTAACTTAAGGCAATCCCTGAAGGAAGGTGCTTAGCCTTTGATGGCATTTCTTTCTTCAAGTTAAGTAAATATGATGCCACTTTATGGTAGCCTTAAGGTAACAATGAGATTTACTTGCTAAAGGGGATGGTGCATGAGAAGAAAATGGATTTTTGGTATAGCATTCGCCGCAGTTTTCCTGGTTAGCGCCTTCAGCCTATGGGCGCTGGTACTTTGGGATAATCCTGCCCATGCTGCTCAGCCAGAACGGGTAGAAAAGTTGCGCATCGATGGCACTCGATGGGACCGCGTGAGCCAGCAGTTTGTCGTCGATATTTCGTGTAAGGCGGGCATAGCCGGTGCTGGAGATAAGGCAGTTTTTTGGGTGAGCACAGAGCTCTGGGTTGATACGGGAGTACAATTGAGCATCGTCCTTACCCATGAAAGCGTTGTTAGCAAACTAGAGGGGGCGACCAAAGATGCCGAGGGCAAAATCCAGCTTGAGCCGCAGTATATACCGTGGGACAGGATGTTAGACAGTGGCGAATATTTTACTGGCGAGGCATACGTGACGACCAAGATAGTGCTGAAAAATCGCCATGGGGGCACCATTGGCAACGTGGTCTCCAAGTTTAACGTGATAAATATTGAAGCCCCGGGAGGATAGATAGGGCGAAGGACTTCGGTTTGAATCCACCCCTGCTACCAAGAAGAATGAGAGGCACAGTTTTCACTGTGCCTCTTTGCTATGGCAGATTAGTAAAGCACACTACCTGAGTATAAAGGGTATAACCAGGGCTATCAGACCTGTGAAAAGAACGGCGAGCATAAAGAGATTGTATCTGGTCTTGTAATCGCTCAAAAGTGATGAGTCATAGTAACCTTCCACACCCTGGTCTTTATACATCTTCAGGAGACCGTTCAGCAGTTTAACCCTTGTTTGTCTTCCTCTTATTAACCCAAATTCCGCAACCAGATTGACCACTAGCAAAAGAGCCACAAACGCGAACATCACCACCGTGGTGGTACTATCTTCTTCTCCCGCGGCGATTCCAGAATTAATGCCGAGAGTTATCAGGTTGAGGACGATGGCGGTGAGAATGAAAATCGTGTCCGTGCGGGTATTCATCTGGAGTTCGTTAATGATATGGTCATGAACTCGCTCAATCATATATCCTCCTTCTCTGTTCATTAGGTTTGCTGTCTACCAAAGCGTATATAGACAATAATAAAGGCAGCCACGACTATAGCTCCTACGATGGCCCCAACCCATGGCCAGAATGAGGCTGACTCCACTCGCAGCCAGATGCTTTCTACTTTTCGTATTTCGTTTGCCTCAGCAATAAAGATGACTCTATATTCTCCTTTGGCAGTCTTTCCGTCTGGCTTTATGTTGACATCAACCGTTTGAAGAGTGCCAGGGGCAAGGTAATCTATTGTCTCTGGCTTAAACTCAATGACCCAACCTTCCGGTTTCTCTGACGATAGCCTGATATTGGTAATGTCCCTACTACCAGTGTTCCTAATCTCTAAGAAGAAGGTGTTATCTTTACCAGCCGTTACCTCGTTATTAAACCTGCCTGAGACCAATCTCAAAGCCAGGTCTATTTTCCCTTCTTGTGCCAGGGTAAGTCGTGGTAATAATATAGTCACCAGACCCGCTATCAGCAAAAACAGCCAACAAACTTTGCCCTTAATTTTCATTTACTTGTTCCTGGGGATTTCTGGTAAATGCGCAGTCCATATTGGCTCCCCGAGCTGGATTCGAACCAACAACCTAGCGGTTAACAGCCGCCCGCTCTACCGTTGAGCTATCGGGGA
>CAZUSN010000057.1:0-8541 GCA_964623035.1 uncultured Dehalococcoidaceae bacterium
GGGGACCTTCATCGAAGGAACTTCGGGGGGAGATGCGGAGACTTTGAACTGGATTCTGGCGGCTGATGCCGCTTCATTCTCCTACGTTGGCTTTTGTCTGGAGAGTCTCGCCACTTATGACAACGATTGGAATGTGGTCCTGCGCCACCTGGCTAAGCCAGTGGAGGTCTCTGAGGATGGTCTTACTTACACCATGACGATAAGGGACGACCTGAGGTGGGGTGACGGCACCAAAGTCACCGCTGAGGACTATGTCTATACCCTGAAGAACCTCATGTTCTCCGATTGGCTCAACTATGCCTACCAGACGGACTGGCAGGAGGAAGTCGATGGTGAGACGGTATTCGTTGAGGTGGAAATGGTCGATGAAACCACCTTTACCATCAAAAGGCAGACCATTGACCCTGAATTTGTCGATAATGCCATCTATTCCCTGACTCCGCTTCCCAAGCACATCGCTATCAAATATGAAGGCGATGCCAAAGCGTTCACTGAAGCCGATGAGTTCAATAACCTGACCTATGCCGGCAATCTGGGCGCCTATAAGTTTAAGGAATGGGTCCGAAATGATAAGTATGTCGTGGAGCGCAACCCGGACTACTACCTGGGTCAGGAGGATGGCTCCCCTTACTTTGAGCAGTATATTACCAAGCTCTTCGGGACCAGCACGGCGGCTCTGGCTGCCCTGGAGGCGGGAGATATTCACTATACCGGCATCGAACCGGAGCAGGTTGCCAAGTTCAAACAGATGGAGGGAATAAAAGTATATACCGTCCCCACCCGCGCCTACGACCTGGCTATTTTTAACCTGCGCAAAAATGGCTGGGAGGGGTTAAAAGATAAGAAAGTAAGGCAGGCTTTATCCATGTCTCTGGACAAACAGACGTTTATTGACTCCATACGCTTTGGCTTTGGCGACCCGGCTTTCAGCTTTATTCCCAAGCCATCCCCCTGGTACACCGAAGAGGGGGTAGCCAAGTTTGGTCTTGGCACTTTGTACGACAAGGAAAAGGCAAAGCAGATGCTTTTTGAAGCTGGCTATGGAGTGAAGAAAGCGGATGGCACCATCGTGGTTCAGGACAAAGATGGTGGACCCATTAAGCTTATCTTAGCCACCACCACGGGCAGCAAACTGACCGAGGATATCAGCCTGCTGGTAAAGCAGGAATTTGGGGATTTGGGCATTGAGGTGGAAATCAAGTTAGTTCCCTGGCCGACTCTTTTAAGGCAATATGTCATGAATAAAGTGCCCGGCTCAGACCAGGAGGCAAGGTATAATAACGGTCCTGATGCAGTGAGCGAAGAGCCGTGGGATATGGTGGTGATGGCTTTCAACACTCATCCCATAGCGCCCTCGGGTTCAAGGGTGTTCTTCATTACCGATGGCGGATTGAACTTCTGGGGTTATTCCAACCCCAGAGTTGATGAGCTATTTGTCAAAGTCAGGTCAAAGGAAGCCTTGGACAATGAGGTGCGCAAAGCGATTTACGCTGAGATCAGCCAGATAATCGCTGACGACCAACCAGCAATTTTCTTCTCCTTCCCTCGAGGCAATCATGGTTTTCAGGCTAATGTGGAGGGGATTGACCCTGGGATGAGGCTGGGTTGGAATTACCATAAGTGGTACTTTGCCGAACCGTAGTAGCTAAAAGTTAACTCCGTATTGAGGGACTTCAAAATGCCACCAAATAATGAAGAAGCAATCAAGGTCGTATTACCCGAAGAAGAGAAATATATAGAACTACCCCTTTATACTAACTTGATGCGTGCCACAATAATAATTCTGCTGGTTATATTTGGCATTGGTAACATCACTTGCTTGACTCTATTTGTATTGAATGCCTTTGGAATTACAAACTTGAGCGATGTAGGACTCTGTGCGTTAGCGGGGGCAACCATTGCTGAAGTGGCAGGATTACTTATGATAGTCCTGAGGAAACTTCTCTAGTTTAAATTATTTCTATCCTTGTACTTGCTTGACCGTCTTCACCAATTATTCCTATAGACTTGCCCTTCGATTTCTGCAACTGTACCAAGTCCAAGAGAGCCACACCAGTCCGCAGAACTTCCGCTTTAGAAGTTTTACCCATCTTTTTTCTTAGTTCTTCTAGATTTTGATAGGCTTCTTCACTAAGTTCTATATTTAATCTCCTCATATCATTACCTCTTTTAAAAGTTATTTGTGGTATAATGTGCATGAATTACACCTTTATTATATATATTCTATACCACTTTTCCCCACTTTCTACCACATTATAGTGTATAAATTGTGTTTTGTCAAGTGTTTTTCGGTATATCGAAAAATAAATATTTTTATTGCGTTGTATAGCATTTCGCAACAAGCTAATTTTTTGCTCCAAACTGTAAGCGTGCTATAATTTTAGCACGGAGCAGGTCTTTGAAACGGGGTGGATTACAGGGTTACATCATCAGAAGGCTTATCTATGCCGTCCTCATCGCTTTTGGAGTGGTCACCATTACCTTCATCCTGTTGCGGGTGGGACCAACCTCCCCGGCCGATAAATATCTGGCTAACATGTCCGCCCGGACACAGGACCCGGCGAAAGTAGTCGCTGCCATTGAAGCCAGATATGGCCTTGATAAACCAATATATGAACAGTATTTCGATTACCTGGTCAACATGGCTCGCGGCGACTGGGGATGGTCATTCAGCACCTCACTGCCGGTAGTGAAGCTGATTCAACGGCACTGGGTTTACTCTTTCCAGCTTATCCTGCTCAGCATGCTTTTCTCCGCCACCCTGGGCATCTTGATTGGGCTTTATTCGGCAGTAAAGCAATATACCAGGACTGATTATTTTGCCACCTTCTTCTCCTTCATCGGCATATCCATTCCCAACTTCTGGCTGGGCATAATGTTGATTCTGGTATTCTCAGTGCAACTGGGCTGGTTTAAAACCTACTACGATACCAGTCTGCCCATGTTTTCTCTGGCTAACCTGAAAGCCCTCATCTTGCCCGTTATCACCCTGGGTACGGGGATGATGGCTGGCTATACCCGATACGCCCGGTCGGCTACCCTGGACAATTTGAGGAAGGATTTTGTGAGGACTGCCCGGGCCAAGGGCTTGCCCGAGAGGGTAGTCATCGGCAAGCACGTTTTTCGCAATGCCATCCTGCCCATTATCACCATCATCATGTTTGACCTGAGCGGTGTGGTCTTTGGCGGCGCCTATCTCACTGAGATTATCTTCGGTATTCCCGGGCTGGGCAGGGTGTCCTTTAATGCCATCTTTGCCAACGACTATCCGGTGGTGGTAACGATAACGCTTATTGGCGCCATGGTGGTACTGCTGACCAACCTGGCTACTGACATCATCTACACCTGGCTTGACCCCAGAATACGCTATGACTGAGAGATAGGATGATGGAACGAATCAGCCGTAAAGTTGGCGGAATGAGAAATTTTGTATTTATCGGTCTGGTCATGGCACTGGTTTTTGTCTTCCTTTTGGACCTTTACCTGGTTGCCCAGATTCTTGAGCTTATGGGGTACTTCTACCTGTTCTTTGTCATTGTCATCGTTCTTTACGGCATATATCCGCTGTATGTCAACAGGCGGTTGACTAAATATTATTGGGATAGAACCAAAAGGCATCGGCTTTCCATCTTTGGGTTGGGATTTGTCATCTTTTTGGTGGCCACTGCCCTCATTGGCCCGTTTTTCACCCAGGACCCCACCCGGGTCAACTTCCAGGAGAAAAACCTGCCGCCCGTGAGTTTCAGCATGCAACAATCGGTGTACGACCTGAAGACAGGACAATTTATCACCAGGGAGACTCCGGGCACCTGGCAACATCCCCTGGGCACTGATGACAAAGGTAGAGACATGCTGGCCATGCTTGTTTCTGGTGCCAGAATCTCCTTGCAGGTTGGTCTGCTGGCTACTCTCCTTGCCATCCTTATCGGCACCATCATGGGGGTGGTGTCGGCTTATTTGGGTGGCATGGCTGACATGGCGCTGATGAGATTCACCGATATCATGATGACTTTTCCCTTCTTCATATTGCTGGTATTTATTGTTTTCTTATTTGGCCAGCATTTAGCGTTCATCATCCTTGCCATAGGTCTGACTGGCTGGACGGGAACCGCCAGGCTGGTCAGAAGTGAGGCTCTGTCCCTGCGAACCAGGGAATTCATTATGGCGTCAAAATCCCTGGGGGCAAGCGATACCCGAATCATATTCCGTCACCTTATCCCCAATGTCCTGAGTTCGGTTATCGTCATCGCTACCTTATCGATACCGGGAATTATCTTAGCTGAGGCGGCGCTGAGTTTTATCGGGCTGGGTGACCCCACAGTTACCAGCTGGGGGATGGTGCTGAATGCCGGACAGCGGAGCTTGGACACAGCATGGTGGGTAGCTGTTGAGCCTGGAATTATGCTTTTTCTGACCGTTCTCGCCTTTAATTTTCTGGGGGACGGCATTAGAGATGCCTTTGACCCCAGGAGTCAGGTTTAGGAGTAGAGGTGAACAATAACCTGTTAGAGATAAAAAAACTGAAGACCTACTTTTTCACCGCCAAAGGTGTGGTCAAGGCGGTTGATGGTGTTAGCTTTGGTCTGCGGCAAGGGGAGAACCTGTGCCTGGTGGGGGAGACGGGGTGCGGTAAGACGGCCACGGCTCTCTCAATTCTGCGCTTGATTGACAGCCCCCCGGGCAGAATCGTTGGCGGGGAAATATGGTATCACGGAGAAGACCTGTTAAAATGTTCCACGAAAAGGCTGAGGCGAATCCGTGGTAACCGCATCGCCATGATATTTCAAGACCCCCAGTCTTCTCTCAATCCTGTGTTCACCGTTGGGGACCAGATAGCGGAACAGATAAAGTTACATCTTAAATTAGACCCTGAGCAAGCCATGGAGAGAAGCTTGTACCTGATGGAACAGGTTGGCATCCCCAGGGCAAGGGAAAGGATGAGAGATTATCCGCACCAGTTCTCCGGCGGTATGAGGCAGAGGGTGATGATTGCCATGGCTTTATCCTGCAAGCCGGAGATTCTTATCGCTGATGAGCCAACCACTGCCCTCGATGCTACCATTAAGGACCAGATTCTGGATATTTTGCGTGAATTAAAACAAGGAAGAAATATGTCTGTCCTGTTTATAACCCATGACCTGGGTACCGTAGCCAGTATTGCTGACCGGGTGGTCGTTATGTATGGCGGGCGAATCGCTGAAGCTGGCACGGTATTTGATATCTTTGACCAGCCTAAGCATCCTTATACCGTGGGGTTGATTGATTGCCTGCCCAGCATCTCAACTAGAAGAGACAGGCTGACCCCTATCCCGGGGATAATACCCAGCCTGATTGACCCTCCTGAAGGCTGCATCTTCGCCTCCCGCTGCCCGAAACGAATGCCAATATGCACTGAGGTGAGACCGGAGGAGGTCGTTATTTCTGGAGGGCATATTGTCGCCTGTCATCTGTATTCAGGACCACCTGCTTAAGAAGGGAACATGAGCCAAAAATTAGTTGAAGTCGAAAACCTGAAGAAATATTATCCGATTACCGCAGGGCTGCTGGCGAGGCACATCGCTGATGTCAGAGCGGTGGACGGAGTTTCCTTCTTTATCATGGAGGGGGAAACGCTGGGACTCGTAGGCGAATCGGGATGTGGCAAGTCGAGTCTAGGTCGAACTTTGCTCAGGCTGGAGGAGCCAACCGCAGGAAAAGTCCTCTACAAAGGATTCGATATTGCGAGTTGGGATAGAAAGCAATTAAAGGATTTCCGCAAAGAGGCACAGATGATATTTCAGGACCCGCAATCCTCTCTTGACCCCAGGATGACTATTGGTGATTCCATTGGTGAGGCACTGCTCATCCACGGCGTTGGTACAGAAAAAGAGAGACTGGAGAGGGTAGAGGAACTGCTCAAAAGGGTGGGTCTGGAACCTGAGCATGCTTTGAGGTATCCTCACGAATTGAGCGGGGGACAGAAGCAACGCGTGGGCATTGCCCGGGCTTTAGCGGTGACTCCGAAGCTTATTGTGGCTGATGAGCCGGTCAGCGCTCTGGATGTATCAGTCCAAGCTCAGATTCTAAACCTGGTCATAGATTTGCAACGCGAGCTTGGTCTAGCCTACCTGTTTATCGCCCACGACCTGGCGGTCATCGGGCAGGTATCAGATAGGATTGCGGTGATGTACCTGGGGCGGATAATTGAACTGGCGGATAGAGCCAAAGTGCTTGGTCACCCCCTCCATCCCTATACTGAGGCACTGATATCGGCTGTCCATATTCCCGACCCGCACCAGAAGCGGGAGAGGATTTTGCTCAAAGGCGAGGTTCCCTCACCAGTTGAGCCTCCTTCGGGGTGTCGCTTCCATACCCGATGTCCCAAGGTGATGAAAATCTGCCCTCAGGAAGAGCCGTTGTTGCGGGAACTGGAGGAAAATCATTTCGTTGCCTGCCATCTCTATGATTAATTGAAAATGAATCTGATTGCTTTTTTAGTCCGCAATAAAGTTCACTTTGAATTTATGGAGAAAAGAACCACACACCACGCCCTGGAGGCGTCTCAGGCGAGCGGGATGGCGTTAAATGAAATCGTCAAAACTCTGGTTTTTATTGCCCAGGATGCCATACCCGACATCAATAAGCATGCACCACTACGTACGGGTTTGGGAGTTTACCGTTTTGCCTTTTCCCAGCCTCGCACCGCACTTTATCCGGCAGTGGTGAACTTTTGCAGCCCCTGGCTGGTGAATCGACTTGTTGAAAGAGCCAAGAAACTCAACATTCCACTTAACATAACTGCGGACACCACGTCATTCTCCGATGATTGCATTGCCTATGAGGTGAATCCGGAAGTACAGTCGACTTTACTGTACATAGCCAGAAGATACAGTCACTCACCTCATGAAGTAGTGGACTTGAACAATGCCGAGCGTGCTGTATCTCTATTGTGTGAAGTCATCACCGATTCAGACAGGTGGGACTAGCCTGCGGGTGATTTCTTAGTCTGGTCTTGCTTTGACTAACACCGCAGGACATCCCGCTCTTTTAAATGCGTGAGTCAACAGCCATACCAAAGCCACAGCTATAGGTTTCCAAAGAGAGCAGCGTACTCTTCGTGCTCAAATTGAGATTATAGTGGATACTATACCTTGGCCAGAATTTCCTTAATCTCTTCGTTAGTAAGCTTTACGTGCTTGCCCGCCGCCACCGCAGCTTCAAAATCGCTGTGAAGATTAAAGTCAAAACTAATGTCTCCATCAGCCGGTATTCTTTGCCCGATGAAAGGCTTAGTGGCAGGTCTGATGACTACATCCGGGTTGAAGTCCCAGGCGATATCATGCTGCCACTCCGGGTAGGCGCCCAGGAAAATCAGCTTGCCCCGGTAGCCTGCAGGCACCATATACACGTTGGGGATGACCCAGTCGACTTTCAAGCCCGCATTCTCAAGCGCTTCCGTAGCGTACATCTTGAGAATCCACGGGTGAAAGTTGATTTCCACGTTACAGTGGACATGGTCAGCGGGAGAATTGAACATCAATCTAACCCATTTCTTAAAGTGGTCAGACTTGAAGTACCGGCGTATTTCCATCTCTTCATTGGGGCCCACACATTTGAAATCAAACTGCTGGTAGTACTCATCCATGAACTTCTTGCCCCAGCCGTAGAGGTTGCCCTTCTGGACTTCCTTGTACAACGGCGTTGCCGATAGGTCTGCATCTGGCCGGACTATGGCTGGTCCCAGAAGCACATCGGGGTTGTAAAACCAGAATAGCTCATAATTTGCCAGAAATCGGCCCGTTTTTGCTTCAATGGGCTGAACATTGATGAGCATGCCCACGCCTGGAAGACCGGAAAATTTGATGCCCCGGTCCAGAGGCACGCCCTTCTTCTCATGATAACCGGCCACTAACCTGGCCAATGACTCTGGTTCGAGGCTATTTTCGCAATAGATGTGAATATGCAACATCGGGTCGTCGGTCTGGGTGAGCATCTTCATAAAGTTCTGCCACTGCTCTGATTTGAAATAGCCAACCAAGCTTTGTACAACGTCTTTTCTTACCATGGTCTACCTCCTTTTTTCTCATTAAACTAGCGATTTACTTACTGACATCTATAATAGTATTTTCAGTTACCGGTATTCTGACAATGTTTGCTTTTAGAGGACATCACCTCCTTCCGGTGTTATTTTGACAATCCGAGCAACTTTTCAAAATATTACACTCCCATCTGGTGGGCGTCAAGGAGGCGGGTGTCCTTTCCAGAGAATCTTAATAAGTACTTATATTTGCCTGCCAACATGATAACCATCGGCAATGGCATCGCGTATTGTTTGCGGTGCCACTTGACATCCGTAGTATAATAAATTAAATAATATATACCGTGTCAGGTTGCTGTATCTTAAAGGCAAGTAATAAAGAAAGTTGAAGCAGCCGCGAAAAATATCAAGCGTATTGCATTTATGAATATTAAGTACAATGTTTAGTGGCAAAATCTTTGAAAAATTTTAGGAAGGGGGTGATTGGTTTCAGCAAAATTGATTTTGACCGTTGTTAAATACGG
>CAZUSN010000058.1:0-8494 GCA_964623035.1 uncultured Dehalococcoidaceae bacterium
ACCTGAAGGTGGATGATGTCACCGAACAATTGAGGGACGCTCAAGGAAGGTGTTTGCCTTAAGACAGCCATCGCTTTGCGGGGTGGCTTTGCCCTGATTTCCAGCATTTCGCCAGCCATCTGCGCCTTTAAATTCTGAGGTGTATCACAGGCAATGATTTGTCCTTGGTGTATCAGAGCAACCCGATTAAATCTTTCTGCCTCATCCAAGTAGGGAGTTGATACCAAAATAGTGACGCCCTGAGAGAGAAACCTTGAGATTATCCTCCAGAAATCGCGCCGCGAGACAGGGTCCACCCCGGTAGTGGGCTCGTCAAGAAAAATGACCTCAGGCTGGTGAATCAGACTGCAAGCTAGGGCTAGTTTCTTCTGCATACCTCCGGAGAGATGCTCGGCATGACGACCCTGGAATTGTTCCAGACGGCAAAATCTGAGCAGTTCTTTCTTGCGCAGCTCGCTCATTTCACGGGGCACACCGCGCAATCGGGCAAAGAAATCAAGGTTCTCCGTTACAGTCAAGGTGGAATACAAACTGAAGCGCTCTGACATATAGCCGATCCTTTTCTTTATTTCCCCGGCTTGTTTCACCGTATCCATACCCAGGATTCTGGCTTCACCCGCCGAGGGAAGAAGCAAAGTGCACAACATTTGAATTGTCGTCGTCTTGCCGGCACCATCCGGGCCAACCAAACCAAATATCTCCCCTCGCTGGACAGTCAGGTCCACTCCCTGCACCGCCATTACCTCATCGTATCTTTTTTGTAAGCCTTTTGCTTCGATAACTGGAATCTTCATTGTCACCGACCATTTATCTTTCAGATTTGACCGTTATCCTCGCATCCGCTGGCATGCCCGGCTTCAGCTTTTGCTCCGGGTTCTCCAGCCTGATTTTGACAGCGAAGACCATTTTCTCTCGTTCTTCCGTCAACTGAATGTTCTTAGGCGTGAACAATGCTCTTGGTGAGATATACACCACCTCGCCGCGGAAAGTCTCTCCGGGATATGAATCCACTGAGACCAGTGCTTCTTGCCCCAGCTTTACCAGCCCGATTTTTCTCTCCGGTATATAGGCGGTAAGGGTCACCTCTTCCAGCTCAGTAACAGTAAGGATTGGGGCACCTGGTTGAGCAATTTCGCCAACTTCAAAGTTCCGGGCAGCCACCACTCCAGAAACAGGAGAACTAACGCTGAGTTTGCTGAGCTGGACATCGATAACCTCTAAAGATGCCTTGGCCTGCTCCACCTGTTTTCCAGCAGCCTCCACCGCAGCCCCCGCTGCCTTATAGGCGGAATCCGCCTGGTCCACCGCGGCGTTTATCTCCTGAGGATTATCTTTAATGGCCAACAAGTTCTCCAGTGCCCTCTTCGCGATATCGCGGCGTAGCTGGGCAGATGGTATCCTCCAGTATTCCTCTAATTCTTTTTCATAAGCTAAGGCCAACTCCGCCATGTTGAGTTCGCCTTCAGCCGGAAGAATCTCTTTATTCACCTTGTAATAGCTCACCGGGAAACTCAAACTAAAAGATTCCAGATTTTCAAGGACCTTCTCCGCAGTGTCTTTACGAATCTCAGCCGCCGGAACTCGCCAGCTATTTTCCACCTCCGTTTCCCGTATCAAATTCAATTCCGCCATCTCCAGCTCTCCCTGAGCGGCGATGATTCTGGCTTCCAGCTCCAGCGGATTGCGCTGCACATCAAGCGCATTCTCCCAGGCTTTCTTGGCACCATCTTGAGTTACCCTAGCCTGCTCAAGATATGCCTGCGCTAATCTCACGTTAGCCTCAGCCTGTTGTTGCTGCGCTCTGAGCAGGGCATCGTCCAACTTAACCAGAAGCACGCCAGATTCAACCCTATCACCTTCACCGGCATTTATCTCGATAATACGTCCACTTACTTCAGGGGCAATGTCAACATCCTTAGCTTCAATAAATCCGGAGGTAAGGATAAGGTCAGTGGAAGCTGTAGAGCCGCAGCCAAGTGCCCCCCACAAAATTAAAACCATAACAGCTAACCCGACCAGGAAAATCGTCGCTTTAACCCGCTTCATTTTGACCTCCCTTCAAGGTAATATTGAATATTGTATAATATTGTAATATTTAGTAGTTCGTGAAGTCATTAAAACATAATTCCACAGTAGGCTGCAAAAATACCGGAAAATCATAAAGAGAAAAGGAGAAATAAATGGTAAAAATTGTGCGTTTCCCGTGGCGGGGTAAGGTGAATTGGGGTATTCTCGAAGGCGACACAATATTTTTACTGAAGGGCGACCTTTACCGCGATTTTGAAAAGGGCAAGAAACTGTGCCGGAGACAAGATGTCAGGTTGCTGGCACCGGTAGAGCCCGGCATTACTATTGCCTGCGGGATGAACTACATGGACCATATCAAGGAGATGGGCTGGCAGGCCCCGAAAGAGCCAGCCTTATTCTTTAAACCAGCCAACACCGTGGTCGGTCCCGAAGATAATGTGGTCTATCCCGCTATCTCCCATGACCTCCGTTACGAGGCAGAACTGTGCTGCGTCATGAAGCAACCGGCCAAGAACGTGTCCGAAGAAGGAGCTCTCGATTATGTCCTGGGCTATACCTGTGGCAATGATTTCACGGCTATGGACGTAAGCGAAAAAGACGGGCGTCTCACCAGGTCCAAGGGGTTTGATACCGCCGGCCCTCTCGGTCCTTGCCTGGTTATCGGATTAGACCCCCATAACTTGAACATCAAAAGCAGGCTCAATGGCGAACTCAGGCAGAACAGCAATACCAGCCTCATGGTTTTCAAAATCGAGAAGCTGCTCAGCTATATTTCGTCCTTTCTTACCTTGCGCCCCGGAGACGTGGTCTGGACAGGAACGCCCAAGGGAGGCGCCTGTCCGGTTAAGGTGGGCGATGTTATTGAGGTCGAGATTGAAGGTATTGGCATTCTTCGGAATAAGGTAGTCGCCCCACAAAAGTCCTAATATTGCCTTCCAAGCTATTGTGCAGCCTGGATAGTTAGGTTCTAACCAGTTAATATCCTTTGCTATAAGCAGCCTACTCTAGAGGCTATAGTACCGGCTGCTGTATCAGCTGAATAGCAAAATCACCAACCTGGCGGGTGTCAAAGTGAGCAGTGCTACTGCCATAAGCAGCTGGGGCTTTTCCTTTGACCATAACCGAGGCCCCTTTATCGACCAGTTTAGCCATCTCATTGTCAAGGTTATCCACAGCAAACGCAATATGTTGAACACCCTCGCCTTTGCTGTCCAAAAACTCCTTATAGCTTGATTCTCCTTCGACAGGCTGAATCAATTCAATCGGTAACGAGCCAATTTGAACGAACTTTGCTCTAATCTTGGGCTTTGATTCTGGAAATATGACCTCGCGCCCGACGGTGGCTATACCTAAGGATTGATAATAGTCAACAGCCTTATCTATATCCCTAACTACTACTGCTACGTGATGTAGCTTCCAGTTTTTTCCCACATTTCTCCTTTCTATACAATTATAAAGTCAAGCTAGCTTCTCTGACCTGTCCCAGGTAATTACTTCAATATCTATAGTTAATCCTCCGCTTTAAAAGACTGAGCTATCAAATTGCGATTCATATTTACAGTCCGTAAAGCTTCGGCCTTGTTCTTACCTCCTGTATGAAATCTTCCACTACCTTTTCAAAATCCGTATATGATGGCTCCCAGCCCCACTCCTCACGCGCCCGGCGGTCATCAAAGACTTTCATCGTCTGGCTGTTGAAGAACTCCATCGTTACCGGGTCCGGTTTATAGGTAATCTTGGCGTCCGGGATGAACTTTTTTATCGCCATTTCCAGTTCCTTGGCGGAGCGGGCGGGGGACACGCCGGAGATATTGTAGCACACGGTCTTGATGCTCTCTTTCGGAGCGTAGAAGAGCATTTCGATGGCGCGGATGGCATCCTTGAAGTAGGTCACCGGCACGGCGGCATCTTCGGCAGCAAAGGACTCGAAGGGCTTGCCCAGCGTTGCACTTTCCACCATCCACGGGTAAAACTGGGTCACGGCGATGGTCTTAACTCCCGGTCCCATTACGGCGCAGTAGCGCAGGGCACGGAAATCAAGGTGAAACTTCCGCCGGTAGAACCGGCCGAGCAGTTCGCCGTAGAGTTTACCACATCCATACATTGTGATGGGGCGCTGGAGGGTGTCATCGGTAATCACCTCGCCTGTCCCCAGTCCATAGGTAGCGGCGGTGCTGGCAAAGACCACACGTTTGACACCGAAAAGCCGGGCGGCTTCAAGGACATGCATTGTGCCGCAGACATTGGTCTGGAAAGACGCCCACGGGTTTTCTTCTGAGGGCAGACTCAGCATCGACCCCAGATGGAAGATGCTTTCGATTTTATTGTCTTTCACGGCATTGAGCACTTCCGACCAGACTTTAAGGTCGCCGGAGACAAATTTGACCTTATCTTTAATATCAGCAGTGCGCTGAGGATTGGGGGCAACATCAAATAAGACTACTTTCTCCCCCTTCGCCAGCAGTTTGCGCGCCAGTCCTACCCCGATAAAGCCTGTGCCCCCAGTGATGAGTATGTTCATCTGATTCCCTCCTTGATTTAAAGTGTGCGGGATTCTATTTTATCATCTCCCCCGGTAACCAGAGGATGATTTCCGGGAAAGTCACACAGAGCACGATACCAACGAGTATCAGCACGACGAAAGGAATGACCCCTCGGATAATGTGGCCCATAGTAACACCCAGCTCTGGCGGCGAGACCCCCCTGACAATAAATATCGCGTAGGCGAAGGGTGGGGTCATGAAGGAGGTCTGAAGATTGACGCAGACCATCATACCAAACCACAGCGGGTCAAAACCGAGTTTTGCCGCAATGGGTGTAATGATTGGCACCATAATGAAGACAATGCCCATCCAGTCGATGAAAAAACCGAACAAAAAGACGAGGAACTGGATAATACCAAAGACCGCCCACTTTCCTCCCGGCATCGCCAGCAGAAAATCGGAGACAATTTCGCCTCCTCCCACCCGGATGAATATGCCCACGAAGGCAAAACTCAACGACGAGATGAGAAAAATCATACCACTGAGCTTCATCGTACCAGTGGCGGTATCAATGAGAACTTTGAGACTGAATTTGCGGTAGATAACTGCCAGCAGAGTGGCAGCAAAGGCACCGATGCCGGCGGCTTCAGTAGGTGCGGCAACACCGAGGTAAATCACGCCGAGCACCGAAAGGACAAGTATTGATGGCGGAATCATCGAGGTCAGCAGCATTGCCGTTTTTTTCGCTAAGGGAACCTTTCTTTCTTCTTGGGGGACGGGTGGACCCATCGCCGGCTTAAGCTGGCAGGCGATGAAGATGTAGAGCAGGTAGAGCATAGAGAGAAGAAAGCCGGGCATAAACGCACCCATAAACAACTTGCCGACGGAAAGGCCGGACATCGGTCCGTAGACCACCAGCATGATGCTCGGCGGGATGAGGATGCCCAGGGTACCACCGGCGCAAACGGCACCGGCGGCCAGGCTCTTGCTGTAGCCCCGCTTCACCATAGAAGGAAGGCCAACTAGGGCAAGCATGGTGACGGAAGCGGCGATGATACCCACGCAGGCCGCCATAATCGTCCCGACGAGCACGGTGACCAGAGCCAGCCCACCCCTCAGTCCACCCAGCCACAAATACAAAGCGTCATAAAGTGACCATTACAATCAATATATTGGAGCCAAGTTCACTTCATTACCTTTGAGGTTCTCCGTTCAAGAAGCACAACAAGAAGATGGTGGTTCTAACCTCTTATTTCACGGCTTATTTGTACTGCTTTGCCCATGCAATTATGTTTTCCGCGGCCTTAGTTAAGGCAGGGTCTTTTGACAATTCGATAACCTTATTACAATCGGCCATGGCTTTGTCAGGCTCTCTCTTATAAGAAGCATAGATAGTAGCTCGTCTGAAGTAAGACTCAGCATCATTTGGATTGAGTTCGATTGCCTTAGTGTAATCAGCCACAGCTTTGTCGTATTCGCGCCATTCGGTGTATATATATGCGCGGTTGAAGTAAGCCATCTCCAGTTTCGGGTCTAACTCGATGGCTTTGTCATAATCAGCCATAGCTTTATCGTATTCCCCTCTTTTAGCGTAGGTAACACCACGGTTGGAGTAGATAAGGGCAATGTTCGGGTCAAGTTCAATAGCTTTGTTAAAATCAGCTATAGCCTTGTCATATTCGTTTAGACTCGAATATGCAAGGGCACGATTCCCATAGGCTATGGCATAATTGGGGTTAAGCTCAATAGCCTTGGTAAACTCAGTGATAGCCTCTTCATAATTACCCTCCTCGGCTAAGGTGATACCGCGCTCATTGTGCTCTATCGCCACTGGGCTTGGGGTCAGAGTAGGCGTAGGTGTGGGTGTGGGTGTCGGTGTCGGTGTTGGGGTAGGTGTTGGAGCTGCTGTCGGAGTCGGGGTGGGTGTTGGAGCTGCTGTCGGAGTCGATGCTGGTGCAGGAACTGGCGCAGGAGCTGGTGCCGGGACAGGCGCCGGGGCGGGTGCTGGCGCTGCACAACTAACAATTAAGACCACAGTTAATATCAACGCCAGCGGAATCAAGAATAATTTATTTTTCACTGATTTACCTCCTAAAGGATTTTAGGAATTACGCCGGTAAAAATTTTTTCTTCTGAAAGCTATCACCTCCTCGAACAATAGTTTGCAAACCTCCAAATTAAAAAAGGACACTGACCACCGACATCAAAAAATCGGCTGCAGGGCCCTCCTTATCCCTCTCATACTTGTCAACCCCGTGCCTTTTGTTCTTAAGGTGATTTCACATCAGGCAAACTTAATTATAGTCCTATTTCTGTAATTGTCAATGCACAAAAATAGGCGGAAAACCTCCAGGCATGCAGAATGTAGTTATGACATTGATGAGGGCGGTGGTTTTAGTAAGGAACTAAAGTAACAAACCGCTATAATGTTCAAGCAGCAGTAATTATGGAACCGATGGGAGCCGTTGGGATGGGTGGCATTCCAGCGGACAAGGATTTTATGAAAGCTATTCGTGAATTAACGCAACATAATAATGTTATATTATTACATAGTAGTTGATGGCGATACGGCTATTGCCGAAGGAAAATAGCTGAAATCATCAGCGAAAGGAGGTAGTTAATGTCAAGAGTCAAGTTTTGTCTCTTTGCTTCGACGCCTGATATGCTAGAGCTTAGCTTTGTGGTGAAGGTACTCACCGGCACTCCAGAGGAGCTGGGCCAGCGTGCTGTTGAATGGGGATATGACGGCATTGAGTTCATGCCCGATCCGGAACGCCCTCCAGCCCCGGCACTGTTTGATAGTGCCTTGAAACATTCCGGTGCCATAATGCCAGTGGTAAATACCGGTCGTATTGCCGCTCAGGGATTGGCTTTAATACATGAGGACAGAAATATCCGGAAGCAATCAATGGAAGGCTTTAAGCGGATACTAGACTTTGCCGGCTACTTTGGAGCTCGGGTGGGCCTTGGGGCAGCCCGCGGCAAAGGGATTCCGGGAATGAGCAAGCATGACCTAGAAAAGCTGGCCGAGGATATTTTCCGCGAGCTCACAGAACATGCCGAACAGGTCGGTACGATCATCATGCTGGAGCCAGCCGAAGCGGTATTTACCAGTCTATTCAATACTAATGAAGAGGCCATGGCGATGGTAGAGAAGATTGGCAGCCCCAATTTCAGTATCATGCTGGATACCCACCAGCTTTGGGTCGCCGAGCCTTCAATTGAACATGGCATAAGAGCTGCTAAAGGGCAGGCCAAGCATATACATTTATACGAGCCAAGTCGTCTGCCTCCCGGGGTCAGCCCAGAAAAAGACGCGCTTGATTGGCCAAACATCGCCCGGATTCTGAAGGAAGAGGGCTTTGAAGGTTCGGCATCGGTAGTTATCATTCCGGAAGGTGAACCGGAACCGGTGGCCCGGAAATCGGTCGCCTACTTGAGACAACTTTTTGGGTGACATAGCAGCGATAGCGATAAGTTTTAGATTTACGGCGCACTTTTAATAGTTGCCACCTGTAATTTCATCGTCTGTTGCCAGAGTTCAATCGGTTTCTATGGCATTTCCTTAAAAAACGAGAGGGGTCTTGACAAGTTTGCAATGATGTAGTAACGTTAAATAATCTTAGACGATAGTCTGGTACGATTATACTATTTCACATATCTTCGTAATAGTTGGTGTGCGTATTATGCAGGCTATGACGGAATAATTCTCTCAGGAAATGCCAGCTTTGGACATATCACCCAAAATTTAAGACAAGCGTCTAAAAAATAAATTAAGAGGGAGGTGATTATTTTCAAAAGATAAATTTCTACCGGCGTAATTCCTAAAATATTTTGGGAGGAGGTGAATAGTGAAAAGAGGATTATTTATCATTGTAGTACTGGCAGTAGTCATGAGCTTAATGGCTGCCTGTGCAGCCCCAGCACCCGCGCCAGCACCAGCACCAGCGCCGGCTCCAGCTCCTGCTCCGGCACCAGCACCC